>DFKL01000047.1:0-15193 GCA_002373535.1 Prevotellaceae bacterium UBA3646
AAATGAACAAGAACCTGCAGGAAGGCGTAGCACTGGCTACTGAGTTGAAGGAGATTCTGGCTGCAGAAAAGCCGAACTGTGATGTAATCATTGGCACACCATTCATACATCTCGCAACTGTCAGCGAGTTGCTGAAGGACAGCGTTATCGCAGTTTCTGCCGAGAACTGTGCAAACAAGGCAAGTGGTGCATATACAGGTGAAGTAAGTGCAGAAATGGTCAAGTCAACAGGAGCAGAGTATGTTATCCTCGGCCACAGCGAGCGTCGTGAGTATTACAACGAGACACCGGAAATCCTGAAGGAGAAGGTTGACCTGGCACTGGCCAACGGCCTGAAAGTAATCTTCTGCATAGGCGAGTCCCTGGAACAGCGCGAGGCCAATGAGCAGGAGGCAGTATGCAAGGCAGAGCTCGCCGGAAGCGTATTCCACCTTACAGCCGAGCAATGGAAGAACGTCGTTATCGCATACGAGCCAATCTGGGCCATCGGTACCGGCAAGACAGCCACTGCAGAGCAGGCCGAGGAAATCCATGCCTACATCCGCTCATGCATAGCAGAAGTCTATGGCAAGGAAGTTGCAGACGAGACATCCATCCTGTATGGCGGCTCATGCAAGGGCAGCAATGCACCCGAGTTGTTCGGTAAGGAAGATATCGACGGCGGGTTGATTGGCGGAGCCTCACTGAAGGCTGCCGACTTCAAGGCTATCATAGACGCCTGGAAATAATTCTTTCAGTACGATGAAGCACACATTCATCCACAGCATCATAATGGCACTGGCTCTGATATTTGCAGCCGGTGCCACCATTGAGGCTCAGAACAGAGTCCCGCGCAAGCGTATTCGCATTGATGGATGGCGCATTCAAGTGTTTACTGGAGGTAATACGCACAACGACAAAATCGAGGCACAGACCCTGGGCAATCGCGCCAGGATATGGTATAGCGAACATACCGTATATACACACTTCAAGTCTCCACACTGGACTTGTCGCATCGGTGATTTCCAGAAGCGCGAGGATGCAGAAGAAGTGTTGAAGCAGATGCGTCGGAGCGGAAGATTTCCAAAGGCCACCATCATAAAGAGCGTAATTAACCTCTACGAAGACGAGAAGATCAAGAATGAATCAGAAGACAGAGAAGAACAGTCTGACTCTGCCAGAGTCGGCGCTGAAGGAGATTCAATCGTCGGTACACCGGATTCTGCAGCTGCTTGGCGAAGATTCTGAACGTGAAGGCCTTGTAAAGACTCCACTGCGCGTGGCACGTGCCATGCAATTCCTGACCAGCGGTTATACCCAGGATCCCGTGGAGATTCTTAACAGTGCCAAGTTTCACGAAGACGGCTACAACCAGATGGTTATCGTCAAGGATATCAACTTTTATTCCTTGTGCGAGCACCATATGCTACCGTTCTATGGGACAGTGCATATCGCCTACATCCCCAATGGCGAGGTTACCGGTCTGAGCAAGCTGGCACGTGTGGTAGATGTGTTCAGTAGACGCCTGCAGATACAGGAGCGCATGACGAAACAGATACGTGAAGCTATTCAGGAAGCCCTGCATCCAATGGGTGTAATGGTTGTCGTTGAAGCACAACACATGTGCATGCAAATGCGTGGAGTGCAGAAGCAAGGCAGCATCACCACTACCAGCGATTTCTCCGGTGCTTTTAACCAGGCTAAGACACGTGAGGAATTTCTTAGCCTCATCAAATAGTAAACCGGACTTTCTCCTTGTATATATAATCAGCCCCTCAGGACTTGTCCCGAGGGGCTGGTTTTCTATTAAATCCTCACAACGTGGAGTCTGACAACTATAAAACACGGTCGCCTGCGTCCTTGGCAAGTCGTGCCTCAGCCTCTTTCAGTTCCTTGAAACGGCGGAGCAGTTCCATGTGCTGCTCCTTGGAGAGTGCTGCATCCTTCATCCTCTTCATAATATCCTTTATGTCGCCACGGACTATCGCCAGCTTGAGATCTGCAAGGATATGAGTCGTGATTTCCAACAGGCGGTCCTCGTCACGTGTATGGTCCTTGCCATGATAGATACTGAGTTGCTCCCGGTCCAGGCAAAGACGCGATGCCAGCTGTGACAGCCCTAAGTTCTCATGACCCAAGAAATAGCGTTCTGCAACGAAGTCATCCTCCTTGACATGCTTCATCGCCTCATCAAGGATGAGCGATGCATTTGCATTGCGCAACGCAATTCCGTCAAGAGTCAGCGAAATGGATATGTATTCGGCCACGGACAACTGACGGCTGACGCCTTCGTCATCCTCTACCTCACATATCTTACGCTCGCCATAGCGTACGATTAATTGGGCGAGCAGCATTTCTACTCCGCTTGTCGGCACTGCGACCGGACTTGACATTGCAGTCTTCGGATTCGGAGTGACGACATCGTCCGAAGGATCGGAAGCAGGACCTGACATGGCAGTGTCCACAGCTTCCGTGCCTGTGTTTTCAGGGATGTCAACACCCTCTGACCTCTGTCCGCCTGTCATCCGGCGTTTGTGCTCCTCGTCGCGCAACTTGACTATCTGGCGCGAAACGGCACGCTGTATCATGGCTTCGTCCATTTGTAGGGTCTGCGCAGCCTGTGTGATGTAGAACGTACGTGTTATCTCGTCTGGAATGACGGCTATACTGAGGACGATATCATTGACCAGTTCACTGAGCCTGCGAGGATCGTCCTTAGACTTTTCCATCAGAAGTTCTGTCTTGAAGCGGATAAAATCTACCTCGTGCTGCATGACATAGTCGCGAAACTCTTTGACATTGTGCTTGCGTGCAAAGCTGTCCGGGTCGTCTCCATCGGGCAGAAGCAGTATGCGCACATTCATGCCCTCTGCCAAAAGCATATCTGTTCCTCGTTGTGCCGCATGGATTCCTGCATCATCCCCGTCGTACAGCAGTGTTATGTTGTCTGTGAAACGGTGCAACAGGCGAATCTGTTCCCTGGTAAGTGCCGTTCCACTGTTGGCTACTACATTTTCTATGCCGCACTGATGCATTGAGAGGACGTCTGTATATCCTTCTACCATATAGACAAGGTCCTGCTTGTTGATTGCATGCTTGGCCTGAAACAGGCCGTACAGCTCCTTGCGCTTGCTGTAGACACAGGATTCCGGAGAGTTCTGGTACTTTACTGCCACGCCCTTGGTGGCCGCATCCAGTACGCGTCCGCCAAAACCTGCGACCTTGCCTCCTACCGTATGCCACGGGAACATCACCCGCCCCCAGTAACGGTCGTACATGGTACCGTCGTCGCGCTTTACGGAAAGTCCGGTAGAGAGCAGGAATTGCTCACGATAGCCGGCCTTCAATGCCGCCTGTGTCATGGTGTCCTTGCCTTTCGGGCAGAAGCCCAACTGGAACTTGCGCACAATGTCGTCCCTGAATCCGCGCTGACGGAAATAAGCCAACCCTACAGCACGACCGTCAGGAGTCTCGTACATCTGCTCCTGGAACCATTTCATGGCCCACTCGTTTAGGATAAACATGCTGTCACGTTCCGTCTCTGCGGCTTTCTCCTCGGGTGTTAGTTCGCGTTCCTGTACTGGTATACCGTATTTCCTTGCAAGATAGCGCAAGGCTTCGGGATAGGACAACTGTTCGTGTTCCATGATAAAGCCGACCGGATTACCACCCTTTCCGCAGGCAAAGCACTTGCAATAGTTCTTTGAGGGCGATACCATAAAACTTGGAGTACGGTCATCGTGGAAAGGACATAGGCCCTTGAAATTGGCACCTGACTTCTTCAGGGTGACAAAGTCCGAAACCACGTCTACGATTTCGGCAGCCTCCATAATCTTGTCTTTCGTAAGTCGGTCTATCATGCAATGACAAAGGTACGAAAAACAATTCAATCTGACAAAAGTATTTTGCCGAACGATGAAAATATGCTATATTTGCGGCTGACAGAAAAACAACTACAACACAACCTGACGATGAACAAGGAACTGATTGACAGATTTCTCAAGTATGTAAGCTATGACACCCAGTCAAGCGAGAATAACGAAGGGACATGCCCCAGCACGGACAAGCAGCTGGTCCTGGCACGATATCTGTACGACGAGCTGAAAGCCATAGGCATGGACGAAGTGACAATGGACGGACACGGATATGTATACGCGACGCTGCCTGCCAACACCGCCGGCGTACCTGTCATCGGCTTCATTGCTCACATGGACACGAGTCCAGACTGCAGCGGCAAGGACATACACCCACGAATGATCGAGAACTACGACGGCAAAGATATCGTGCTGTCTGAAGACCCCGTTAAAGGTGACATAGTTACCAGTGTACGCCAGTTCCCCGAACTGCTGCAGCACGTCGGCGAAGACCTGATTGTCACTGACGGACACACATTACTTGGAGCAGACGACAAAGCCGGCATTGCCGAAATCGTAACGGCAATGGAATACCTCATGTCGCATCCCGGAATCAGACATGGCAAGATACGGGTCGCCTTTAATCCCGACGAAGAAATCGGTGCCGGTGCACACCTGTTCGACGTAAGGCATTTCGGCTGCGAATGGGCATACACCATGGATGGGAGCGAGGCCGGCGAACTGGAATACGAGAACTTCAATGCAGCCAGTGCCAAAGTATTGATAAAGGGAGTGAGCGTTCACCCCGGATATGCTAAAGGCAAGATGCGAAATGCCATACTGATTGCCTCGGAGTTTGCCCAGCAGATGCCCGAGAACGAAGTACCTGAAAAGACCGACGGCTATCAAGGATTCTTTCACCTGATGAGTATCAACGGCGGCGTAGAGGAGGCACATCTCAGCTATATAATACGTGACCACAACCGGCAAATGTTCGAGATGCGCAAGAAGGTCCTGCTGGACATCGCGGAGCGCATAAACGACAAATACGGTCAAGGCACGGTATTGGTGGAAATCAATGACACTTATTACAACATGGAGTGCCAGCTGCGCGACAAACCGCACGTTATAGACATTGCGAAAAGGGCTATTGAAAAGACATGCGGCTGCTGCAGGGTGATTCCTATCAGAGGCGGTACGGACGGTGCCCAGCTGTCGTTCATGGGACTCCCCTGCCCCAACATTTTTGCAGGCGGCCTCAATTTCCACGGTCCGCACGAGTTCGTATCTGTGCAGAATATGGAAAAGGCCATGATGACTATTGTCGAGATATGCAGGATAACTGCTGAATGACGGATAAATCCGGAGAAGCGCCTATACAGCGCTTCTTTTTTTGTACCTTTTAACTGATACTGCTCCAATCCATCTGGTCACGTTTCAGATGACGCAGTCGTTGTACCAGTATTGCGTTGTCGGTGGCTGTCAGTTGCGGGTCCGCGTCAAGAATCCACGTTGCCGTATCGCGTGCCAGCTGGACGATCTGTCCGTCGCGTGCCAGATTGGCCAGTTTCAGGTCAAAGGCCATACCGCTCTGCTGGGTACCCTCCAAGTCACCAGGACCCCTGAAACGCAAGTCAGCCTCGGCTATTTCAAAACCATCGTTGGTCTCCGTCATAATGTCAATACGCCGACGCGTCTCACGCGCCAGCTCATACTTAGTCACCAACACACAATAGCTCTGGTCGGCACCACGCCCTACCCTGCCACGTAACTGATGCAGCTGTGAAAGCCCGAACCGCTCTGCGTTCTGAATAATCATCACCGACGCATTAGGAACATTCACGCCGACCTCTATGACTGTCGTTGCCACCATTATCTGCGTCTCACCCTTTATGAACTTCTGCATCTCTGCCTCCTTTTCCTGAGGCTTCATCTGCCCGTGCACCATGCTCAGGCGGTATGCAGGAAAGACCTTCTGCAGATGGACGTATGCCTCCTCTACATTCTTCAGGTCAAGTTTCTCGCTCTCCTTTACCAAAGGGTAGACCATGTAAACCTGACGTCCCTGCTGGATCTGCTGATTGATACCACGGTAGAGCAGGTCAGGGTCGTTGTCGTACATGTGCGTCGTCTTCACCGGTTTCCGTCCGGGTGGTAGCTGGTCTATTACCGACACGTCCAGGTCACCATAGAGAGTCATAGCCAGGGTACGCGGAATGGGTGTCGCCGTCATCACCATGACATGTGGAGGGATTATATTCTTGTCCCAGAGACGTGCCCGCTGGGCAACGCCGAAACGATGCTGTTCGTCTATTACCACAAGCCCGAGATTGCAGAACTCCACGTTGTCCTCTATCACGGCATGTGTTCCCACCAAAATATCTACCTTGCCTTCCTTAAGCCCCTGCAGGACCATCTGTCTTTTCCTGCCACGGACTGTCCCTGTGAGCAATTCGACATGTATGTCCATGTCACCCAACATCTGCCGGAAAGTGGCCAGATGCTGTTCGGCCAATATCTCGGTAGGAGCCATGATACATGCCTGATAACCGTTATCTGTAGCCAGTAGCATAGCCATCAGTGCCACCATGGTCTTTCCGCTGCCCACATCCCCCTGGACAAGGCGGTTCATCTGGTGTCCGCTCTGCATATCACTGTGCATTTCGCGTATCACGCGCTTCTGAGCCTCCGTGAGTTGGAAAGGCAGGCGGTTTCTGTAGAATTCGTTGAAGTTGTCGCCCACACGGCTGAACACATGTCCCTTGACGGTTCCCTGACGAAAACGCGCATAGCGCAGCACTGCCAGCTGTACGTAGAACAGTTCCTCGAACTTGAGCCTGTATGTCGCCTGTGACAAGTCGTCGGCCGTCTGCGGATAATGGACGTTCTGCAAGGCGACCGACAGGCTGACAAGACGCAGGCGGTCTACCAGATACCCCGGGAGCGTCTCACTTATTCCCATCGTCGGGCCATACGATGCATGCAGGGTTTTAAGCAAGGTCGTCATGAAACGCTCCATGCTGCGCGACGACAGTCCCTCCTTCTTCATACGTTCGGTCGTATGATAATAAGGCTGCATGCTCATCTTGCCCAGCATAAGCGTGTCAGGACTGTCTATATCCGGATGGCCTATATTGATACGCCCGTTGAAAACGGCAGGCTTGCCAAATATGATATAGTCAGTATGCAGCCTTACCGTCCTTAGGATATACTTGATACCGGCGAACCACACACAATCCACCCACCCCTTTCCGTCAGTAAAATGCCCTACGAGACGCTTCTTGCGTCCCTCCCCCATCTGCTCGAAGCCGGCAAACTGCCCCTTTATCTGTACAAAAGGCATGTCGGCAGTCAACTCCGTGGTCCTGTACAGGCGACTGCGGTCTATATGCTTGTACGGAAAGAAGTACAGCAGATCCTCCCAGGTCCTGAGCCCCAGTTCGCGCTGCAAGGTCTCGCTCCTCTTGGGACCGATTCCAGGCAGGAATTGAAGTTCTGCCGAAAGTTCTGCTACCAACCTCTCTGTCTTATTCAATATTCGCGCAACAGCTTGCCATACATCATCCCCTCGCGCAAGTCTGCAGCCTCGGCACGTTTACCCATAGCCTCGGCTATCGTGTAGCCGAACTCCATGGCGGCGCCAGGTCCGCATGCCGTGATGAACTGGCCGTCCTGCTGGCAGACCGATGCCGTATAGTCCGCCCCCGTCAATTCTTTCTCGAAGCCCGGATAGCATGTTGCCTTCACCCCGTCAAGTATTCCCAGACGGCCATATACCAGAGGAGCGGCACAAATGGCAGCCAGCTTCTTTCCTGCCCTGTAATGTGCCATAATGCCGTCACGCAGCACTGCGCATGCATCCAGGTTGGTAGCACCAGGCATGCCACCAGGCAATACCAGCATGTCGGCCGAGCTGAAATCCACATCCTCCAACAGCATGTCCGCTACAAAGCCGACGCCGTGAGCAGACGTCACCACCTTTTCACCTGTGATACTTACCGTCCTGGCATCTATACCGGCACGACGCACTATGTCCAACGGGGCTATCATCTCGATATCCTCAAAACCTGTTGCAAGAAAAAAATAAATCATACCAGAAGTCATTAGTTACTGTGTCCTGTCCGTTCGCAGGAAATTTTCTACATTCCTACCGCAAAGTTAAAAAAAATACTTAACTTTGCCCATCAAAGACAAGGAAATCGTTATGCGGAAACTACGTTTTGCCCTTTTCGGCAACGTCTATCAGGCAAAGAAATCTTCCTCTGCGCAGAAACTGCTTGCAATGCTGGAGGAACGCCAGGCAACACTATTGATAGACCGTCCTTTCCACGACTATCTGGTCAACGAGCTGCAAATCTGCGTAAAGTGCGACGAACTGATTGAGGATGACGACTTTCGGGCAGACTTTGCAATATCGATGGGTGGAGACGGCACATTCCTGGATGCCGCGCGCCGTGTAGGCGACAAGGACATGCCGATATTGGGAATCAACATGGGGCGGCTGGGATTCCTGTCCGACTATCAGGCAGAAGACATTCCCTCGGCAATAGACGCCATATACAAAGGAGACTTCAAATGCGAAGTACATAGCCTGCTGCAAGCCCAGTTCACCCGCGACAACGACAATCCTGCACACTTCCCCTTTGCCCTTAACGAAGTTGCCGTGCTGAAGCAGGACAATTCGTCCATGATCAGCATTCGCGTAGACATCAACGACGAATATCTGACCACATACCAGGCAGACGGCCTCATCGTTAACACCCCTACGGGCAGCACAGGATATGCCCTTAGCGTGGGCGGAAGCATAATGGCACCCGGCTGCGACACCATAGGTCTCGTACCGGTAGCCCCACACTCGCTTACCGTACGCCCCCTGACACTACCTGCAGACACCGAGATAGCCATGACCGTCGAGAGCCGTTCGCACAACTTCCTGGTCTCCATCGACGGACGAAGCGAATCATGCCAGGAAGGGACACGCATCATAATAAGGCGTGCCCCCTACACCGTCAAGGTCCTGAAAAGGAGCGAGGGAAGCTTCTTCCGGACACTGCGCAAGAAACTTATGTGGGGAGCTGACACCCGAGAATAGCCACTGATGCAAGAAAGATGACGACCCGTGAGTTCATTCAGCATCCGGAATCCCTGCGCTGGTTCTGGGTAACCAGCCGAGGCATTCGCCTGAAAGCCATAGTGAATATCATTATGGGCATGGTCATCGTAGGCATGGACTTCCTGCTGATATGGACGACCAAGTTGTGTATAGACATAGCTACCGGACACAGCAGCAAGTCACTGGTCACGGCATGCAGCATCATGGTTGGCATAGGCATCGTCAACATAGGGCTGGCATTCTCGCGACGCTGGGTAGGAACGCTGCTGGGACTGAAGAGCCAGAACCTGATGCAGCTACGCACATTCTCACGCCTGATGCACAGTGTATGGAATGGCAAGGAAGACATGCACTCCGGCGATGTCATGAATCGTCTTATACGCGATGCAAATGAAATCACAGGCGTCATCACGGACACCTTGCCGCAGGCAATATGTACACTGGCGAGACTCTCTGGAGCGTTCGTCTTCCTGTACAACTTCGACTCCACCCTGGCCTGCCTTCTTATGGTGGTTGCACCCGGCTTCGTGGCACTCAGCAAGTTCTACATTCGCAGGATGCGAACCCTCACACGCGAAATACGCGATACGGACAGCAAGATACAGAGCATACTGCAGGAAAGCATCCAGCACCGCGTGGTCATCAAGACGCTGGAGCAGACCGACGGCATGGTGGGACAGCTTGCAGACGCGCAGGCTCAATTACGCAGTCAGGTCAGGCACAGGACAATATTTTCAAGCATCAGCACACTGATAATAAATTTCGGCTTCTCTGCAGGCTATCTGGTGACATTCATCTGGGGCGTATACCGCCTGCAAGCAGGCGAGATATCATACGGAACCATGCTGGCCTTCATTCAGCTGGTCGGACAGATACAGGGACCTTTCCGTGAAATAACACGCTTCGTCCCGGTCATCATAGGCGCGCTGACAGCCGCTGAGCGTCTCAGGGAACTGGAAGAAGCCCCCCTTGAGGAAGAAGGCACTCCCATAATATTCCCTCACGGAGCCGGCATACGTTTCCAAAACGTCAGTTTCGCCTACGAAGGCGGACATCACAACATACTTGACGACTTCACCTATGACTTCGTCCCGGGAAGCACGACCGCGATACTTGGCGAGACAGGAGCAGGCAAGACCACGTTGATACGCATCATACTTGCGCTGCTCACTCCGACCGGCGGACACGTGGAGTTCTACGACGGCGACACCTCTGTCCCATGCTCCCCCCAGACACGGTGCAACCTGGTATACGTCCCGCAAGGCAACACTCTCCTGAGCGGAACGATACGCGACAACCTGCTGCTCGGCAACCCCGATGCCAGCGAGGAAGAGATGACCGAAGCAATACACCTTGCATGTGCAGACTTCATACTTCGCCAGCCCAAAGGACTCGACACACCATGCGGAGAGGGAGGAGCCGGACTTAGCGAAGGCCAGGCACAACGCATCGCCATTGCCCGTGCCCTGCTGCGACACGGCAGCATCCTGCTCCTGGACGAAGCTACCTCTGCCCTGGATCCCGAGACAGAGCAGAAGCTCATCGGCAACATCTCCCTCCTGGCCAGATCCCAGCAGCGTACGGTACTGTTCATTACACACCGCCCTGCAATAGTCGAATATTGCAATGACATACTAAAATTAGAGAGGAAAGCCTGACTTGCTCCCCTCTCTATGTCAAAAAGACCGCCATCCTATTTTCTTTCCCACAAGACGACCCTGCCCTCCCGCATCGTCGAGGCGACATCTATAAGCCTTTGGTTACTGCTTCCTCTAAAATGCAAGTCAGTGTCGCGCAGGCTCTGCACAAAGGGACCGTCTACCAACACATCCACGCTCCCGGCCAGTTCCCGCATCGCAGGCGAGCCCTCCTCCAAGATCCTTTCCCACGTAAAACCGGTAAAGCACCATACCGTCTTGTCCGTTTCCGACCTTATCCTGCGACACAGCTCCAGAAAGCCCTCGGCCTGAAACATAGGGTCGCCTCCGGAGAAAGTTACGTTGGCAAAAGGATCTGACACGATCTCCGCCATAAGCGCATCTATACTCTCGTCATGGCCGCCACGAGGATTCCACGACTCCGGATTGTGGCATCCAGGACAGGCATGCCTGCAACCTGCGCAGTATATGCTTGTCCTGAATCCAGGTCCGTCGACCGTCGTGTCGTGGATTATATCAAGAATTCGTATGGATGACACGGTCATTCAACTCAGCCAGCTTAGCCTTGTTCCATCGGTCTGTAGTACCTACCAGATAGCCGGTGATACGCTGCAGACGGTCGATATTACTGCTGCCACACTTGGGACACACATTCATCTCTCCGTCACCGTTCTCGTAGCCGCAGTCCAGGCAACGGTTGCGAGTATGGTTTACACTGCCATAGCCGATGTTGTACTTGTCCATCATGTCCACGATGTTCATCACACACTCCGGGTTGTGGGTAGCATCCCCGTCTATCTCGACATAGAAGATGTGGCCGCCACGTGTAAGGTCGTGGTAAGGTCCCTCTACCTGAGCCTTGTGCAATGCACTGCACTTGTAGTATACGGGTACGTGGTTTGAGTTGGTATAGTAGTCCTTGTCCGTCACGCCCGGAATGATGCCGAACTTCTTCCTGTCATACTTGGTAAAGCGGCCGCTAAGACCCTCGGCAGGAGTAGCCAGCACACTGTAGTTATGCTGGTAATGCTCGCTGAATTCGTTGACACGGTCACGCATGTACGTGACGATTTTCAGTCCCAGGGCCTGTGACTCCTCGCTCTCTCCATGATGCTTGCCAGTCAAGGCTATCAGGCACTCAGCCAGACCGATGAACCCGATACCCAGGGTACCCTGGTTGATTACCGACGCTATCGTGTCGTCCGGACCCAGTTTCTCACTGCCTATCCACAAGCCGCTCATGAGCAGCGGGAACTGCTTTACGTATGCAGTCTTCTGGAACTCCATACGGTCATGCAACTGACGTGCCGTAACCTCCAGCAGATTATCCAGCTTGGCAAAGAACGCCGCTATGCGCTCCTCCCTGTCCTTGATGTCCATGCACTCGATGGCCAGACGTACGATGTTGATGGTAGAGAACGACAGGTTGCCGCGGCCTATACTGGTCTTGGGGCCGAACCTGTTCTCGAACACACGTGTGCGGCAACCCATGGTCGCCACCTCCCACATGTAACGTTCCGGATCGTCCTCGCGCCAGTTGTCGTTCTGGTTGTACGTAGTATCCAGGTTGACATAGTTGGGGAAGAAACGGCGTGCCGTGACCTGGCATGCATATTTGTAGAGGTCGTAGTTGCGGTCTGTAGGCAGGTAGCTCAGTCCACGCTTCTTCTTCCATATCTGAATCGGGAAGATGGCAGTCTCGCCGTTGCCCACGCCCTCGTACGTGCTTTTCAGTATCTCTCGTATCACGCAACGACCCTCGGCACTGGTATCCGTACCATAGTTTATGCTGGAGAACACCACCTGGTTACCGCCACGGCTATGGATTGTGTTCATGTTGTGTATGAACGCCTCCATCGCCTGATGCACGCGCTCCACCGTCTTGTTGATGGCATGCTGCCTGATGCGCTCATCCCCCTCCAGGCCCTCCAGCGGAGTGTCCAGATAGTCATCGATCTCGGCATCGTACAAGGCACTGTAGTCCTTGCCCATCAGACGCTCCAGCGTCTTCACCTCCTCGATATAGCTCTTGCGCACGAACGGAGCCAGATAATAGTCAAAGGCAGGAATAGCCTGTCCGCCATGCATCTCGTTCTGCACGGTCTCCATACTGATACAGCCCAGGATGCTTGCCGTCTCTATACGCTTGGCAGGACGGCTCTCGCCATGACCGGCCTGGAAACCATACTTCAGTATCTTGTCCAGGGGATGCTGCACGCAAGTCAGCGACTTTGTCGGATAGTAGTCCTTGTCATGTATATGCAGATAGTTGTTCTTCACGGCCTCCTTTGCCTCATCGCTGAGCAGATAGTCGTCAACGAAAGGCTTCGTACTCTCGCTTGCGAACTTCATCATCATGCCGGCAGGCGTATCCGCGTTCATGTTGGCGTTCTCGCGCGTTACGTCATTGTTCTTGATATTGATGATTTCGAGGAATATGTCGCGTGTCTTGGCCTTACGCGCCACCGTACGCGCGCCACGATATTTTATGTAGACCTTGGCCACCTCAGGGCGGCTGGAATGCATCAGTTCGTCCTCCACCATATCCTGAATCTGCTCCACCGTCATCTGGCTCTTGCCCTTGACGCTGATGCGATCGGTTATGCTGGATATCAACTCGCTGTCCTCACCATCCTCGGTGGTCAGCATCGCCTTGCGGATTGCCGCGGCAATCTTCTGCTCGTTAAAGCCCACTATCCGGCCGTCACGCTTTACAACTGTCTGTATCATTTTGGTTTATAATAATATATGATTTGTTTCCGATTATTCGCATCTCGAAGTCGATTACAAATGTACGACATTAAGAAAACATATCCAAAGAAATAACACAAAAAGTTATCCGTTTTTGACAACTTTTTTCAGGCACGAAAAGTAAAAGTTTTCCATTTTATTTTATAACACACTGATTATCAATCATGTTTTATTTCATATTAAACAAAAAGTTTTCCAAAACTATAAAATATGCACGACTTTTGCATAAACAAGCAAACAAACAAGGCTCCTCCGTGACCACTTCATAGCAACCCGCACGACACATGCCGCCCAGACACTGCCTCCCCCACCCCGCTGATTATCAGTATGTCACGATACACCGCCGGTATCCGTGCATATTGCACCGAAAAAACACAAAATAAAGGCTATCTGCCACAAAGAGACAAAATCCTGCCTGCAAACACCGCTGCATATCATATTTTTTCATACCTTTGCCCAAAAAGACAAAAACCACATACCAAAGAATGAAAAGACCGACAGTCATAGGCGCAGTGTCCGTGGTAATCATGGCACTGGCAGCCGTAATTGCATGGCTGCTGCACGACAAGCAAGTACAGCAGGAAGAGAACCACCAGATGATTCAGATTCTGGAAATGGACAAGGCCGAGATGGAGAACCAGTACAAGGACTTTGCCATGCAGTACAACGAGATGATGACCCAAGTCACCAACGACTCCCTCGTCGAGCAGCTGTCCAGGCAGGAGAAGCGCACCCGGGAACTGCTGGAGGAGTTGCGCCGCACCAAGGCCAACGACGCCGCCGAGATAATGCGCCTGAAGAAAGAGTTGGAGACTCTGCGACAGATACTGCGCGACTATGTGGCACAGATAGACTCCCTGAACCGCGAGAACCAGACCCTGCGCACAGACAACACGGCCCTGCGCAACCGCAACCAAGAGGCAGAAGCACACATCTCCGACCTTTCCAGCCAGAACGAGCAACTTACGGACAAGGTCAATATCGCAAGCCAGCTTGACGCGACCGGTATACGCGCCGGAGCACGCAACAAGAGGGGAAAGGATTGCGAGAAGGTCAAGGATGCAAAAAAGATAACCGTAAGCTTCAACATCTCGCGCAACGTCACTGCACAGACCGGCATGCGCACCGTCTACGTACGCATAGGCACCCCGACGGGCGAAACACTGTCCCGAGGCGGCACCTTCCAGTTCGAAAACCGCCAGCTGCAGTACAGCATGGCCAAGGAAATCGAGTACAACGGCGAGGAATTTCCAGTAACCGTATACTGGGACATAGCCGAGACCCTTTCGGCCGGCACATACCACGTAGACATCTTCGCCGACGGACACATCATCGGCAGCACCACATTCAACCTCAGATAATGGGAAAGGGAAAGTTGGCAAAATTCGCCGAGATGGCCCGTAACCCTCTCGTCGTAGAACCGCGATACAATCCGCATGGCGACAAGGCAGACGACTTCACCCTGCAAGGCCGTTGGAAACAGGATTTCTTTCACAACGACAACCCCATAGTACTGGAGCTCGGCTGCGGCCGCGGCGAATACACCGTGGGGCTTGCCCGTATGTATCCGGACCGCAACTTCATAGGCGTAGACATCAAGGGATCGCGGATGTGGACCGGAGCGACCGACGCACTGAGGAGCGGAATGGGAAACGTCGCCTTCCTGCGTACCGACATCGAGTTCATCTGGCAGTTCTTCGGCCAGGACGAAGTCAGCGAGATATGGCTCACCTTCTCCGACCCGCAGATGAAGAAAGCCACCAAGCGCCTGACCAGCACCTACTTCATGGAACGCTACCGCCGGTTTATGACGGACGGCGGCATCATCCACCTCAAGA
>DFKL01000047.1:15238-16885 GCA_002373535.1 Prevotellaceae bacterium UBA3646
TCATCCACCTCAAGACCGACAGCAATTTCCTGTACACCTACACCATGGAGATGCTCAAGGCCAATGCCATCACACCCGAGACCAGCACTGACAACCTGTATGGTCAAGACGGCGAGGACACGTTCCAGGCACGCAGCATACAGACATATTACGAAGGCATGTGGCGCGACCGTGGCATTGACATCAAATACCTCCGTTTCCGCCTGCCGCGACAAGGCACACTCGTAGAGCCGGACGTAGAAATAGAACTGGATCCGTACCGCTCCTACAGCCGCGAGAAACGCTCATCGCTGACCGTCTCCAGATAACGGCAAAGCCCTACCCCGGAAATGCAAACGGCAATGCCATGCGCAATGCCTCCTGCCAGTATGTCCACGTATGCCCCCCGTTGCGTATGCGCAACTCCCCCGGAATCCTTCGCACACGCATCAGCTGATGCAGCCTTACACTCTGGTCGAACAGGAAGTCGTCATCACCGCAATCCACGAACCAGCGCACCCTGCGCAGGCTGTCCAGGCGCGTCTCGTCAGCCGTTTCCACGAACCCCAGCGCCGAGTTCTCAGTTACAGCCGCCTTCAGCAACGTCACCTTGTCAGGATTCTTCCCCTGACGTACCGCATTGCCGTCGTCCGTGAGCCATGCACTCATTGCATAGCAGGCACAAAACATGTCGGTATGACGCTGGGCATAGACCACACTGCCGCCACCACCCATGCTCAGCCCCATAATGGCACGCCTTTCCTTGGCTCCGCCACAGTTGTACCTCTTCTCGACCTCTGGCAGCAGCTCCTGGAAGAAAAAGTCATGATAAGGCCAGCCCGGCATGTTGAAATAACCGTTCCATGTCTCTGAGACCACGGGACCACCCGCATTAGGCATGACGATTACCATAGGCCGCGCCCTGCCCGACGAGATAGCCTCGTCCGCAATCCTCTGCATGTCGCCGCGCTCCACCCATGCCGTATACGTATCCGTCAGCCCATGCAGCAGGTACGCCACAGGATAGCACACGCTACCGTCATACCCATCCGGCAGATACACGTTATACCAGACAGCGGTCCCCAGCAACCTGCTGTCCACAGAACACGTCTCAACCCTGGAGGCAGACACCGACGAAGCCACCATCACTGCAATTACGGAATACAAGAACCTTTTCATGCGCAAACCAATCATATTCATCGTACAAATTACGTATCGGATGGGACAAAGATAAGCCTTTTGTCCATGCATAGCGTCAGATTCTCGTTTTTTTATTATATTTTTGCATACACATAACCAATATAGACACAATCAACACAACACATCCGACATGGAACTGTACCCGAAACTGATAATGGACGCCCTTGCCACGGTACGCTACCCCGGCACCGGCAAGAACATAGTAGAGATGGAAATGGTCGAGGACGACCTGCGCATAGCAGGCATGCACGTCAGCTTCACGCTCATCTTCGACAAGCCCACCAACCCCTTCCTTAAATCCCTCGTCAAGGCCAGCGAGGCAGCCATACACGCCTACGTCAGCCAGGACGTGCAGGTCGAGATAAAGACCAAGACCCTTCAGGCACCGCGCCCCGACCTGCCCGACCTTCTGCCAGGCGTGAGGAACATCATTGCCGTGTCCAGCGGCAAGGGCGGCGTGGGCAAGAG
>DFKL01000176.1 GCA_002373535.1 Prevotellaceae bacterium UBA3646
TCTATAGGTCAAATTGCAGGCTGAAATTACAGCCAGCCATTTGCGTATGTCAGTGTTACCTGATGGATGGGTCTTTCGTAATCAAGGTCAACGGCTTTTGTTTCTTGTTCCTTGGTGGCTCCCATGGTAAACGCTCCGCCTGTTACGGCTTTAATGGTAAAGGTAACGGAGCCTATGCTGAAGTTCTTGTCTCTTGTGGATTTCGCACGAGGACGCGGTATGGTGCTTCCGTCTTGTGCGGAAATACTAAATTGCAAACAGAACTATGCCACAAGAGAATATTTTTTTGACGATGGTGTTCTTCATAGTGGTATGGTGTTTTGGGGTTATCTGTTGGGCCTCAGTCTGTGTATGATGTATGTGCGCATAATGTCAATGGCCTGCTGGTTGGAGCCTCCTTGCGGTATTATCAGGTCGGCGTAGCGTTTGGTTGGTTCGATGAACTCTTCGTGCATGGGCTTTAGTACTTCCAGGTATCGGTCTATGACCATCTGTGTGGTACGGCCGCGCTCGACGGTATCGCGCTGTATGTTTCTGATCAGGCGTACGTCGGTATCGGCATCCACGTATATCTTAAGGTCCATGAGGTCTCGCATCTCTTTCTTGTACAGTGCCATGATGCCTTCGATGATTATTACTTCGCAGGGTTCTACGTGCACGGTCTCCTTCATTCGGTTGGAGGTGATATAGTCGTATGTGGGCTGTTCTATTGCCTGGCCAGCACGCAGTTGTTCAATCTGTTCGCGTAGCAGGTCCCAGTCAAATGCGGAGGGATGGTCGTAGTTGATTTTCTTGCGTTCCTCCATAGGGATAAGTGTGTTGTCGTTGTAGTACGAATCCTGAGGGATGACTGCGACATTCTCGTTCTCCAATGCTTCCATGATCTTGCGTACGACGGTGGTCTTCCCGCTACCTGTTCCACCTGCTATGCCAATAATATACATGTCCTGTTCAGATTACGTCATTATACGATATATGCTGCGAATATACACAAACTTTGCTAAAAAGACAAACATCGTGATGCAAAAAGAAAGGAATGTAATTAAAAAAATATATCTTTGCGCGTAAATTATTGAAAAAAACGACAAAGTAGACAAAATATGTTGAGAATTGCAGTACAAAGCAAAGGCCGCTTGTTCGAGGACACCATGTCGTTACTCGGCGAAGCCGGAATACGCGTATCTTCCAGCAAACGAACTCTGCTGGTGCAGAGTCCCGATTTCCCTATTGAGGTCCTATACCTGCGTGACGACGATATACCGCAGTGTGTGGCCACAGGCGTAGCAGACCTGGGTGTCGTCGGGCTCAACGAGTACGAGGAGCGACAGGAACATGCCGAGATCATACGACCGTTGGGATTCAGCAAGTGCCGTCTGTCACTGGCAATCCCAAAGGCTGTGGAATATACAGGACTTGAATGGTTCAACGGGAAGAAAATCGCTACCTCGTACCCTGTTATCCTGAAGAGGTTCTTGGACGAAAAGGGTATCAAGTCTGATATACATCTTATCACTGGCTCGGTAGAAATCAGCCCGGGCATTGGTCTGGCTGACGCCATTTTTGATATTGTGAGCAGCGGCAGCACACTGGTTAGCAACAACCTTGCGGAAGTCGAGGTCGTAATGAAGAGCGAGGCTGTCCTTATCGGAAATCCGGCTATGGATACAGTAAAGCGCGAGATATTGGAGCAGCTGTTGTTCCGTATTGAGGCCGTCAAGGCTGCAGAGGGGCAGAAGTATGTCCTGATGAATATTCCTACGAACCGCGTGAACGATGTGGTGGAGGTGTTGCCTGGTACGAAGTCTCCGACTATTATGCCGTTGGCTACGGAGGGGTGGAGCAGCGTGCATACGGTCGTCAGCGAGAAACGTTTCTGGGAGACAATCAGCCGACTGAAGGAACTGGGGGCTGAGGGTATTCTGGTGATGCCTATTGAGAAGATTATACCATAATATGAGATTAGAGCTAAGAGAAATTCATAGTTCTTAAAGATATCTGTTCAAGGTGGAAATTATCGTTAGACCTAAAAGGGAGGAATACAATGTCCTGCTGCAGAGACCTCGCAAGGAAACTGCGGATCTTGAATCAATTGTTTCTGGCGTGCTTCAGGACGTGAAGGCTCGCGGTGACGTTGCTGTCCGCGAGTATGAGTTGAAGTTTGACCGTGCACACATACAGGACCTGCGTGTTTCCGAAGCAGAAATCCATGAGGCGGAATCCTTGTTGTCCGAAGATTTGAGACAGGCCATTCGTGCGGCACATGGCAATATTGCACGTTTCCACGAGGCGCAGTGTATGCAGCCGGTCAAGGTGGAGACGGCCCCTGGTGTTTTCTGCTCACAAAAGAGTGTGCCCATTCAAAAGGTAGGACTATATATACCAGGTGGAACGGCTCCTCTGTTCAGTACCGTCCTCATGCTAGCGACGCCGGCACGGATTGCAGGTTGCCAGGAGATAGTACTATGCTCGCCACCCGACATCGAAGGACGACTGCACCCGGCCATATTGTATGCAGCCTCGGTCGCAGGTGTCTGCCAGATATACAAATGTGGCGGAGTACAGGCAATAGCCGCCATGGCCTATGGTACCGAGACCGTACCGCGTGTCAGCAAGATATTCGGTCCGGGCAATCAGTTTGTCACTATGGCTAAGCAGTTGGTTTCACTGCATGATGTGGCTATAGATATGCCGGCTGGTCCCAGCGAGGTTGCTATAATCGCTGACGATACGGCAAACCCTGTTTTTGTCGCGGCAGACATGCTCTCGCAAGCGGAGCATGGCCGAGATTCGCAGGCTGTGTTGTTTACAGACAGTGAGACTCTGGCACACGAAGTGGTAACACAAGTGGAACAGCAGCTGGAAGTGCTGGGCCGCAGGGAACTGGCTGCGGATGCTCTTTCGCACAGCAAGGTTTTCGTGTTGAACGATATTGACCAGGCTTTCGACATCTGTAACGAATATGCTCCGGAGCACCTTATTCTGGCAATGGACAGTGCAATGGAGTTTGACGACAGGGTTGTAAACGCAGGCAGCGTGTTCATCGGACATTATTCTTGCGAGAGTGCAGGCGACTATGC
>DFKL01000043.1 GCA_002373535.1 Prevotellaceae bacterium UBA3646
TATTTGTTCATGCGGTTGGTTCCTGCACCCATAATACCGCGCAGGCCTCCTGTTCCAAATTCCAGATTTTGATAGAAAGCGTCTATAAGGGCTGTCTTGTCCTCTGCATCAAGCATAGCCTGTACTTCTGCCTTTGTCTCGGCATCGTATAATGGTGAGTCTATCCACTGCTTTGCAGCGGCTGTACATTTCTCAATAAGTTCGTTGCCCATGATTATATTCTATTTATGTTTATGTTTATGATATTTTTATCACAAAGATAATAAAAACAGGTATATAATAGACGTTAATCAGATAAAAACTTCAAAGTTTGCCCAGAATTCTGTCCATAACCCAGTTTACTGATGTTGCAGAGACGCAGTCGACATTACAGATACTATGTCCCTGGAGATGACTGACAACTTCCTGAATTAAGGGTAACTGTACATGTGGTGGATTGGGAACACGTATTTCCTGACGGCCTTGACTGGTTGTCAGTGCTATAGGCTCATATGTAAATACCGAGAAACAAACCTGTCCTTTTTCTCCTATGATTTCAATGCGATCTGTGCGTGCGCTTTCATGACCGACAAAACACCAGGAACCACTGCCTGGCAGACCGTCCTGAAAGCTGAATGCTGCAGAAACCGTATCCTCGCTGCTGTACAATCCGCCACGGTTGGCATGATATCCAGAAACGTGTACAATAGGACCAAAAATTTCCTGCAATAAATCAATCTGGTGAGGCGCCAGGTCATAGAAATAGCCACCACCTGCTATGTCTCGTTGTACGCGCCATGGCAGAGAAGTGCTATTATAGTCCAGGTCACGTGGCGGACATGAGAATCGTATCTGAACGTTGATTATTCGTCCAATACTGTTATTCACGACCAATTCCTTGACTTTCTGGAAATATGGAAGGCATCTTCGATAATATGCCACGAAGCATGGAATTCCTGTTTCGCGTGATATGCGTATTACGCGCTGGCAATCCATGTATGATGCAGCAAGTGGCTTCTCTACATATACAGGTTTCCCGGCCTTAAGAGCCATGATTGCATATGTGACGTGACTTGAGGGTGGGGTAGCAATGTATATTGCGTTTACGTCAGGATCATAGATAAGAGCCTGTGCGTCATTATACCATTTGGGAATGTTATGACGCTCAGCATATGAACGTGCCTTTTCTGCACTGCGTGACATAACGGCACTTATGCGACTGCCTTCTACGAGGGAGAATGCAGGTCCTGATTTTTTTTCAGTAACCTCTCCACATCCGATGACACCCCACTTTATCTGCTTCATATTATATCTGTTGGATTAATTAAAGAAGTTCCATGACAGACCGAAATTGACATTTAATCCGTTCATGGGGTTATGTGGTACCAGAAAACGATTACCACTGCCACATGTAACGTTGGCTACATTTACATACAGACGGCAATGTTTAAGGTGGAAGTTGGCATAGGCATTAAGGATGGGATAGCAGCCAAGTGTGATCCGTTCATTGTTTGGGTCCTGTATTGCGTATTGCCCTGATGCAGGATGGTAGTCAGGCGCGATATAATTTGTAAAAAAGCGTAAGTCTGTACCAATTTGACATCGCAGGACTTTTGCCAGACGAAACAACAGGTAGAAATTAGAATAGATATTCATTGCCGGCAATGGAAGTGCCTGTTTGTCGGTACTGTGCTGGTAAGTGATTTCATTGTCCCAATGGATGATCTTCCATGATAGATCCTGAAAGAGCGTAGCACTCAGCACCTGTACGCTGGATGGAGTCTGCATCACGCATGCATCGTGTGTAAAATCTGAAGGGGATGTGCTGCCGCTAATACCTGACTTAGGTGTATTTTGCATCTGTAGGTAGGTATAGTTGGCAATATTGGCAAAACCAAACTTCAGTCTTGTTCTTGTACGGGAATATTTTAATTCGGCGTCCAGACGGATGGTAATTTGTCGGGACATGTCGTCATTGTCCCATTCTGTATATGTGTTACGATAATGACGCCAGAAAAAACTTGGTAGTTGATTCTGAAAATTGAATCCAAGATTTAGCTGAAGACTGTCTTTTGGGGTAAGGCCGAAATTCATATCACCTCGTGTATCAATATTGATGTCGCCGACGTTCTTGCCTGCAAGACAGAACTCGCCATTCACGTTATAATGCAGGAACCTGCCCTGTCGTTTGCTGATTTCGCCACCGATAAGTATGTCATGTTCGACAGTCTTGTCCATAACCGTAGTGCCATCAATTATAGTCGGAAGGCCATATTGGCGCATTTGGTGTGTGGCAAAGAACGTAATTCCCATCTTTACCCATTTGCGGAACCCCTCGCACATAGCAAACCCAAGCGTATTTCTTATTGTCAAGGCTGTTGCATGATCTTCTATCGTCCCCTCGCGGTAAGGTTTGTACCTTGTCCAAAAAGAATTGTTATATCCCTGGTCGTAGAATGTATGGTTCATGTGGCGTATGTCCATGGTGTGTATAATGCTCGCCACAGGAATGTAGTCTTTGGGCTTGACCAGCTTGGACTCCCAGTCCGATGTAAGGGAGTCAATCGTATTTTTCCTGACAACAGAATCTTGCATGACTAATTCCCTTATGCTATCTGGCAGTTCCAAAAGCAAGTCCCCTCCACTTGGTGGCTTAGGCTTTAGACTGTCTGGAACTATTCTCTCTTTGTAATATCCTAAATTATAGCGATGTGACATATAATATGTCTGATCGTCATTGCGGTTATACGTGCTGTTCAGGTTGACAGGGACATCACGGTCGTCGAAGCTTCGCTGGAATATTTGCGGAGTCGTTACATAGCGATCGTCCGATATGCCGCCGTTTTCAGCGTTCTTCATGTGGTTGACATTCACGTATGCATGCAAATTATACTTGTCGCCTCTATAGTAGCCATATACTGTAGCCCCGAACTCGCTTGTCTGCTGTTGCGAGTAGTAGCCGCGACCATATAGATAGTCCAGTTTGAAGCCGATTCCGGAAACCTTGTTTATATTCGAGGCGAAATAAGCACGTACGCGATCTTCTCCCGTAGTCTTGTTTCCCATACTATGGTAAGCCAGGTTTGTGATAGGGGACAGGGTATTTGTAAAATAAAAGTCCTTTACACCCTCGCGAAAATAATCATAGGGAGTAAGAAACATCATTTCCCTTTCTTCTCTGCGGCTCATGAAAATACGTGAGAGACGTGCCGAACCGACATTTCCCAAGGTAGAATACTCGCCATTCATTCCTTCAGTGAACTTCCAGTTTTGGAAATTGTGAACAGCGGTATCACGATTTTCTGCCGGAATTACAGAACCAAGACGTTCATCAATATTCCATTGGAATTGTCCGATAGGAATCTTGATATCCGTCTTGGTCGTGTCACGTCCCCATGTCTTGCTGCTTTTATTCTTGTTACCTTTGTGGGAAGACCTGTTCTCACTATCTTTACCCCAGTCGCTTGACGTCTGGCGCATAATATTCTGGGCATGTATATGTATACATACCAACAGGAACGTTATCAAGAAAGATAGTCTTTTCACATTTTAGCCTAGGTAGCGAATCAGCAATTCAATAATCTTCAGGAACATAGCTATTGCAATGATGGTCAGGCCCTTCTCATGGTCTGCGTCGTTGTAGAAATACTGTACAAGCCCTGCGGCGGCAAGTACCATGAATACCGTATTCAATATACGGCTAATGCGAGGCTTCCAGTTACTGCCTTTTTCCCTCTTGGCACGTATTTCTTCAACACGACGTTCCAAATCAGACATCTGCTGTGAATGCTGATCGTGTCCAATCCTTGTCTGCTGCTCATTCATTAGCCTTGGAATTTATGGAGATATGTAATTCGTCCAATTGTGTCTGGTCAATGATTCCAGGTGCATCCAACATAACATCACGTCCGTTATTGTTCTTTGGGAACGCAATTACGTCACGGATACTGTCCAGTTCTGCAAACAGACTGACAAAACGATCCAATCCATATGCTAATCCGCCATGAGGAGGTGCGCCATATTTAAATGCATTCATAAGGAAACCGAACTTTAGTTGGGCTTGTTCTGGTGTGAAACCGAGAATCTCAAATATCTTTTGCTGCAGTCTGGCATCGTGAATTCGGATGGAACCGCCACCAACCTCAACGCCATTTATGACCATATCATACGCGTTGGCACGTACGCATGCCGGGTCAGTGTCCAGCAGGGGAATGTCCTCCGGCTTAGGTGATGTGAAAGGATGGTGCATTGCCATCAACCGCTGTTCCTCATCGCTCCACTCATACATTGGGAAGTCGATAACCCACAGACAACTGAATTTGTCCTTTGGGCGAAGTCCCATTCGTGTCCCCATTTCCAGACGCAATTCGCACAGTTGCTTACGCACCTTCATTGCGTCATCACCACTAAGGATTAGAATCAGGTCTCCGGATTTTGCACCCATCATGTTCCTCAGTGTCTGCAGAGTCTCTTGTGAGTAAAATTTATCAACGCTTGACTTAACATTGTTATTGTCTTCTATACGGGCATATACCAATCCTTTGGCGCCAATTTGTGGACGCTTGACGAAATCTGTAAGCTGGTCAATCTGTTTGCGCGTATATGCAGCCTGTCCCTCACAGCATATGGCTCCAATATATGCCGCACCGTCAAACACCTGAAATCCCTCTGGAAAGATACTGTCAACGATTTCCTGACTGGCATTGTCTTTATAAGTGTTCTTCAGCTCGACTATTTTCATACCAAATCGCGTGTCAGGCTTATCCGATCCGTAGTATTTCATGGCGTCGGCCCATGTCATGCGCGGAAGTTCTGGAATATCAATGCCTTTAATGGTCTTGAACAAATGGCGTGTCATTCCTTCGAACATTTGTAGGATATCTTCTTGCTCTACGAATGACATCTCACAGT
>DFKL01000033.1 GCA_002373535.1 Prevotellaceae bacterium UBA3646
GGATGAAAAGTATGCTGCGCAGTTGCTCAAGTATCTTAACGGCAAGAATGTCGGGAAAGCCATCGTAGCCAAATGGTTCAATGCACCAGAGTGCACCGACTATACAACCCTGAAGGTGGACGAGACATTCTCTAACATTATCAAATATGGTTTGTTGTCCCTTTCTGAAGACGAGAAGGCTGCCAACAGCGAAATACAGAAAGACAATGCCTCTGCTGCCATGGAATTGGCAGGACAACTGGTTGACGCAAGCTATGTACTGGTAACACGCTTTGACTTTGCAACTCCGGCAGAACAGATTCAGCAGGCACTTGATGACAAGCTGGCTCCTCTGTACGAGAAACTGGCGAAGGTTCCTGGTCCAATGAAGGATGCAGTACAAAGTACAATCAATACCGTAACAGAAACTACTAAGCAGACCTTGGAGAGCACTATCAAAGTAAATGCTGTAGTAGGACGTTCGTACTTGTTCAAGCTTAAGTGGATGGGAGATGAGGCCTTCACACAGAAATACCTTGAAAACCCAGATGCATTTGCTCAGGCAGGTTCTGATGAGTTCCAACTGGAATATGTCACAACCACACGCGGGACTAATAGTCTCGTCACTGAACTTGCAGGGCAGAAGCTGAATGTCCAAAAGGTTGTTGCCAACAAAACCATGAAGGTCCTGAACAAGAATGTCAACCGTCTGGCACAACAGTACGAGCCTTTTGCTCCAGTAGAAAGACTCTACACCAACGATAAAGGTGAACTTTACGTGAAACTGGGTACTCAGGACGGTATAGCAAAGGATTCGAAATTCACTGCACTGAAACTGGACAAAGATAACAACCTGGTACCTGGCGGTACCCTATCTGTTGCAAAGGGTGGTCTATGGAACAACAACACAGATGCAGACGACATTGCAGAGAATGTGGAAGGTAGCAACGCCGATCTTCAGTATACTCTACTCTCCGGCAAGGCAAAAGGATGTTCTTATGTCAAGTTAGGTAACGTTAAGAAAAAGAAATAAAAGGAATTATTCCACAAGTATTGATCATGGGAAAAGTTAAATTTTTGCTTATACTGGGCTTTGTCTGGTTTGCTGCTCTCGGTACAGAAGCCAAAGACAAAGTCGAAGAAATAAGTTTTAACTATGAACTGACACGTGATGAGTGCCCGATTCCACGAGACAACAATTTTGTCATCTTCAAGGTCTACAGCTATGGAAAAAAGTCATTGCTGACTACCGAGGCAGGAAAACGCAATGCCATTCATGGTATTCTGTTTAAAGGTCTTGGTGCAACAGACAGACAAGGGCGTGTGCCTGCCATGATGGGCACCACGCCATATGATGCACATAAGGAGTATTTCGACCGTTTCTTCGGTAGCAAGGATTTTCTTCAATTTATCCAGGAAACCAACAAGGGATTTCAAGAACAAGTAAAGATATCCGGAAAGGAATACAAAGTAGGCATTATGGTAAAAGTAAATATCAATAGCCTGAGAAAACATCTTGAGGCTGACGGTGTACTGACAAACGTCTTTGACATGATGTTGCAATAATTCATATATAGTCAAACTATGAATAGGATTAAATCAACAATTATTGCAGGTTTCATCGGAATTTCTGCAATGGCTCAGATGCCTACGATCATATTGTTTCCGTCCGAAGCATGGATGAAGGAACACGGATATGGGGAAAATGTCGTTACGAATGGTCGTTCAAGATGGAACAGTGACTATCAGAAGGCCTTTGACAACGAGAATATTGATCGGACCGAGATTTCCACTGCTTTATCTACTACATCTGCAACTCTGCATTCAATCGGTTTCAAGTGCGAGGATCTGAAACAGTCATTGGGCGGATTGGATGAGGATGCAGCACTGGCAGACGAATTTGGCGTAGACCTGGATGACAATGCAGAGAGAGTAATTCCAGACATCAAGGTCGAGGTGAACTGGAAACTGGAGAGAAAGGTACTGGCTTCTTCTCAATATTCTGTGCAACTTATTGCAAAGGATTACTATACCAATGACGTCATTGCGGCCATTGATGAACCTGGCAACCTTTCTGCAGAAGGTCTGAAAGGTGACCTGAGAAGGGTTATCGAAAGCCACATGGCTGACTTTAGCGACAAACTTAAGGAGAGTTTCGAGAAGACTCTGAAATACGGTCGCGAGGTCAAGGTAACAATCTTCGCCAGAGACATGGATTTCAACGCTGACCAACTGCAAGGTCAGACTATGAAATTCTATTTTCGCGATGTCTTGAAGGGTATTGCCAAAAACGGTGTCAGCAACAACAAGCGTGACACTTCGCGAATGCAGGAATATCGAGTGCGCATAGAGAACGGATCTAAATTGGAAGACATCGGTGAAATTCTGCAAAACAAATTCAGCAGTGTTGGCGTTCACATTGACGTGAAAAAGGTTGGCGTCGGTTCTTTGGCAATAATCGTAGGAAGGTAATATCATAAAATAATTGCATGTATAATATGAAACGTATCTTGTTAATTATTTTTCTGGTAAGCATATCAGTATTTCCAATATATGCCCAGATTCATCTTACACCTTACGTCTCAGCTACTACAGGAGGTGTTGATGATAATAACTCATCGGTTATAGAGACGCGCCTACGCTCTCTGATTTCACAAATGGGAATGGAAAGTGGCTATGGTACACGTTTTGTCCTTGCTGTAAAGGTAAATCTGCTGGACAGATATATGACTGGTGGTGCTCCTGCGCGTATCGGACAGAAAATGCAGGTGACATTTGCCGTTGGTGATGCCGAGTCGGGTACTTGTTTCGGATCCTGCATGCAGGAGGTGAAAGGCTCGGGACAGACCGAACAGGCTGCGATGCTTGCTGCTTTCAGGAATATCAGGCCGACTGACGAACTTAGGGCACTTATAGCAGAATCAAAACAGAGAATCATAAGCTATTACAACACTAACGGTCCTTCCATAATCCAAAAGGCAAAAGGACTTATTACCGCACAAAAGTGGGAAGAGGCTCTGTATGAATTGTCTGCCATACCGAGCGAATGCGGATGCTTCAGCCAAGCACAGTCGATGATGGTCCAGGTATACCAGGAACACATCAACCACGATGCTTCCCAGGTTCTTGCCGAAGCACAGGCTGTGTGGAGTGCAGATCCTAATCCTGGGCCTGCAGCTGAACAAGCAATGTCTATTCTGTCGACTATAAACACAAGTGCCAAGTGCTATCCTCAGGCTCAGGCTTTGATGAAAAGTATTGAAACACGCGTCAAGAGTGTAACTGACAAAAAGTACAATGATGCCCTATCGCTGGAGAAGGCACGATTGAATACTGCTGCATCCTTGGAGAAGGCACGTATAAATGCTTGTCGGGATATTGCTGTGGCATATGCTAAGAGTAGGCCAAGAGTGGTTTACAAAACGATAAACAGATGGTGGTAATATGAAAAAAAAACAATCTGCAATAGTTATAATTGCCATGCTGTGCCTTATGCCGGCAAAATCATGGGGACAGTATGTTTCCCGTGAAATTGACATACATATTACTGGCATAGCATCTGAGTTGGATGGCAGTCAGACAGTCCGTGTCTCAGGCGAAGGACGAAACAAGTCTGATGCAAAGGAACAATGTATGAAGAATGCAGTATATGCATTCATGTTCATGGGGGTACACTCTGGCAAAGTAAATGCCTTGCCTTTGGTATCCAAAAAAGAACATCATGACCGTCAGGAATATTTTGACAGCTTCTTTGAAGACGGAGGAGAATATCGCAAATATGCAAGCCTGGCAGATAAGCGGATATTTAGTAACGAACGCTCTAAGGACAAGATTCAACGACGTTATGTAATGACTGTCAGGGTTCTGGTTTCTAAATTGCGTTCGCGCTTGAAAAAGGACGGCATTAAGGTCTACGAATAAGTACATATTGAATGTATGCAGATACCCCCGAGAGCCATAAAAACCCTCGGGGGCGTTTTTTAGAATGGTCAAGATTTGTAACATCCTGTCGATTTAGCAGTATTTACGGTATGTTTGACTATTTGTCTTGAATAGGTTGAAGGCCTTAAATAATAAAAAATGTTAAATATTCGTATCCTGCTTTATTTATTTTCTTGCATGCACGCGTTTATATAGGGGATTTGTCGTATCTTTGCGCCAGCAATCGCACAGGAAGTGAGGGGCCCACACAAAGGTTCCTCACTTTTGATTATAAGATGGAACGCCCTGTGGGCTATACAATAGAACGTAGACTAATTTCCCCTCATATACCTGAAAGGGTGGCAGGGGGCCAAACGATATCTGATGATTAGCAAGAATGCCGTTGAGCAGGTTGTGAACGAATGGCTGGAAGGCAAGGATTACTTTCTGGTCGAGGTGAGTGTAAGCGCGGACGACCGTGTGGTAGTGGTTATTGACCATGCGGAGGGCGTATGGATTGAGGACTGTGCCGACCTGAGCCGGTTCATCGAGTCGCGCTTCGACCGTGAGGTGGAGGACTATGAACTGGAGGTGGGGAGTGCCGGACTGGGATACCCGTTCAAGGTATGGCGGCAGTACGAGGCCAACATAGGCAAGCCTGTGGAGACAGAGCAGAAGGACGGCCGTAGGTATCGTGGCATCCTGACTGCCGTGGACGAAGTGTCTTTCTCGATAACAGCCGAGGAAAAGGTGAGGAACGAGGGTGACAAGCGTCCGCACAAGGAGTCGGTGACGCGCAGTTTCCGCTTTGACGATACTGTGTATACCAAGTATTCATTCAAGTAGGGTAGGGGAGCGATTTTTTCTTGTCAAAAAAAACAAAAAATATATACAATGGCTACAAAGAAGAAAACTAACGAAGAGTCTGTCAGTCTGATTGACTCATTTGCAGAGTTCAACGAGACTAAGAACATTGACCGTGCTACGCTGGTGGGCGTCCTGGAGGAGTGTTTCCGCAGCGTGATTACCAAAATCTATGGTTCGGACGAGAACTATGACGTAATCGTGAACCCTGCCAAGGGTGACTTTGAGATTTACAGGAACCGCACGGTGGTGCCTGACGGCGAGGTGAGGAATCCCAACATGGAGATTGCCCTGAGTGAGGCTCGTCTTATCGACGAGGACTATGAGGAAGGCGAGGAGGTGAGCCAGCGCGTGGAATTCAGCGAGTTTGGCCGCCGTGCCATACTGACGCTGCGCCAGACGTTGGCAAGCCGCATCCTGGAACTCGAGCATGATGCCCTGTACAACAAATACAAGGATCGCGTGGGAGATGTGATCAGCGGCGAGGTATACCAGAGCTGGAAACGCGAGACGCTGGTGTATGACGACGAAGGTACGGAGATGATCCTGCCCAAGAGTGAGCAGGTGCCCGGTGACTTTTTCCGCAAGGGTGAGACGTTGCGCGCGGTAATCAAGAGCGTGGACAATACGAACGGTAACCCTAAGGTCCTGATTTCACGTACTGATCCCATGTTCCTGCAGCGTATGATGGAGGCCGAGGTTCCTGAAATCCAGGACGGCCTGATTACGATTCACAAGGTGGCACGTATCCCCGGCGAGAGGGCAAAGGTTGCAGTCGAGTCGTACGACGAGCGTATAGACCCTGTAGGAGCCTGCGTTGGCGTAAAGGGTTCCCGCGTTCACGGTATTGTGCGTGAACTGCACGGAGAGAATATCGATGTGCTGCCATGGACGTCAAACAAGCAGCTGATGATTTCACGTGCCCTGAGTCCTGCTACGGTTAACACTGTGAACATAGACGAGGAGAACAGGTCTGCAGAGGTTTACCTTGATCCCGAGCAGGTGTCCCTGGCTATCGGCAAGGGTGGTGCCAACATTAAGCTGGCGAGCATGCTGACGGGATACACGATTGACGTGTTCCGCGATGGCATCGAAGATGAGGAGGAGGATGTGAACCTGAAGGAATTCGTGGATGACATCGAGCCTTGGATCATCGAGGAGCTGGAGAAGATTGGCCTGCATACTGCACGCGAGGTATTGGGTACCAGCCGCGAGGAGCTTATGGAGCGTGCCGACCTGGAGGAGGAGACGATTGACGAGGTTATCCGTATTCTGTCGAGTGAGTTTGACAAATAGAATCCCTTTTAAAACGTGTTGAGATGAGTATTAGACTGAACAAAGCCATAAAGGAATGCAACGTAGGGTTGCAGACTGCCGTCGAGTTCCTTCAGAACAAGGGATTTGAGGATGTCGAGATGAGCCTGAACGCGAAAATCTCGGACGAGCAGTATGAGTTGCTGCAGAAGGAGTTCAAACCGGACAGTGCCTTGCGTGATACTGCGAAGGAGAAGATCATGCAGCAGCGCGAGGAGAAGGAGCGTAAGGAGAAGGAGCGCCTTAAGGCTAAGATGGAGGCTGAGGCAGAGGCGAAGGCTAAAGCTGAGGCAGAGGCCAAGAAGCGTGCCGAGGAACTGGCTAAGATGACTCCGAAGGTTGTCGGGCATATAGACCTGGACAAGCCTAAGACGGTGAAGGCTGAGCCTGTGGCAGAGCCGGCAGCAAAGCCTGTAACGGAGCCGGAGGCAGATGTCGCCGTGCCAGGCAAGGATGTTCCTGCCGAGAAGGAAGGCCCGCAGATTATTACTGACGGAAAGGTTACGGGTACGCTGGAGAACGGTGTGTTCCGCCTGAACATACCGCAGCAGAACACTCCAGAACTGAAGGTCAAGGGAACCATTGACCTGTCTGCCATAAACCAGAGTACACGTCCTAAGAAGAAGTCAAAGGACGAGCGCAAGAAAGAGCGTGAGGAAAAGGCTGGCAAGAAACGTCAGCGCATAGGCAAGGAACGCGTGGACGTGAATGCCGTTATCAAGGAGCAGCGCAACAATAATGGCAACAACGGCGGCAATGTCCCTAACCAGCAGGGTGGGGGCAAGAAGAAAAAGAAGAACATGCCTAAGCAGCAGCCTCAGCAGCCGGAAGTGAGCGAAGAGGAGGTTGCAAAGCAGGTACGTGAGACGCTGGCTCGCCTGACTAACAAGAACAAGGTGGGCAAGGGTGCAAAGTATCGTCGTGAGAAGCGTGATGCCATCCGTGAGCATATGGAGGAGGAGATGATGAACGAGATGGCTGAGAACAAGGTACTGAAACTGACCGAGTTCGTGACGGCCAACGAGCTTGCCACGATGATGAACGTGCCTGTGACGAAGGTAATCGGGACATGTATGCAGATTGGCATCATGGTGAGCATAAACCAGCGTCTGGATGCAGAGACCATCAACATCGTAGCTGACGAGTATGGCTTCAAGACGGAGTATGTAAGTGCAGACGTTAGCGAGGCCGTGGTGGAAGTCGAGGATGATGAGTCGGAACTGGTTCCGCGTGCTCCGATAGTCACGGTCATGGGTCATGTGGACCATGGAAAGACCTCGTTGCTGGACTATATCCGCCAGTCTAACGTGATTGCCGGCGAGGCAGGTGGCATTACGCAGCACATCGGTGCGTATAACGTGGAACTGGAGGACGGTCGTCATGTGACGTTCCTGGACACTCCGGGTCACGAGGCATTCACGGCCATGCGTGCGCGTGGTGCCCAGGTTACGGACATCGCTATTATCATAGTTGCAGCGGATGATGACATCATGCCGCAGACTAAGGAGGCTATTGCTCATGCTACGGCGGCTAACGTGCCTATCGTCTTTGCCATAAACAAGATTGACAAGCCGAGTGCCAACCCGGACAAGATCAAGGAGGCTCTGGCTTCGATGAACTTCCTGGTCGAGGAGTGGGGCGGCAAGTATCAGTCTCAGGACATCAGTGCCAAGATGGGTACCGGCGTGCCTGAGTTGCTGGAGAAGGTGCTACTGGAGGCTGAGATGCTGGAACTGAAGGCTAATCCTAACCGTAAGGCTACGGGCTCTATAATAGAGTCTTCGCTTGACAAGGGACGCGGATATGTGGCTACACTGCTGGTGAGCAACGGTACGCTGAACGTCGGTGACGTGTTGCTGGCAGGTACTAACTATGGCCGTGTGAAGGCTATGTTTGACGAGCGTGGCCGCAAGATTGACCATATCGGGCCTTCTCAGGCAGCTACCATATTGGGTCTGAACGGTGCTCCGACGGCTGGTGACACTTTCCATGTGATGGAGAGCGACCAGGAGGCAAGGGAGATTGCGACCAAGCGTGAGCAGTTGGCTCGCGAACAGGGTTTGCGTACGATGAAGCGTGTAGACCTTACTGAGATCGGACGTCGTATTGCATTGGGTGACTTCCGCGAGCTTAACCTTCTGGTTAAGGGTGACGTGGATGGCTCTATAGAGGCTCTGAAGGATTCGTTCGAGCGTCTGTCTACGGAGAAGATCAAGGTGAACGTGATATACAAGGCTGTGGGTCAGATCAGCGAGAGCGACGTGACTCTGGCAGCTGCATCGGATGCCATAATAATTGCGTTCCAGGTACGTCCGAGTGCTCAGGCCAGGCGGCTTGCAGACCAGGAAGGTGTGGACATTCGCCAGTATAGCGTAATCTATGACGCCATAGAGGAGGTCAAGGATGCCATGGAGGGTATGCTGTCACCTGAAATCAAGGAAGAGGTTACTGCCCAGGTTGAGGTCCGCCAGGTTTATCACATCAGCAAGGTCGGCACTGTGGCCGGAGCCTATGTGATAGACGGCAAGGTAAGCCGCAACAACAAGGCGCGTGTGATTCGCGACGGTATCGTCATATTTACCGGTGCCATCAATGCGCTGAAGCGTTTCAAGGATGACGTCAAGGAGGTTACGACTAACTTTGAGTGCGGTATCTCGCTTCAGAACTATAACGACCTGAAGGAAGGTGATATTATCGAGACGTTTGCCGAGATTGAGGTAAAGGCTAAGTTGTAAGGCGGCTGACCGCGAAAAAGGGAATGTCTACGATTGATATTATTGTGACTGTGCTGCTTGCCTGGGGCGGGCTGTGCGGATGGAAAAGGGGACTTGTGAAGGAGCTGGCTTCTACGGCCGGTTTCTTCGTGGGTCTTTTTGTGGCATGGAAGTTGTATGGCAGCGGAGCTGACAACAGTATCGTGATGTTTGTCCTGGTATGGATTGCCACTCCGCTGGTCCTGGGAATGGTGGCTTCGGTCATCACGAAGACTTTGGACCTTACTATAGTGGGTGGATTGCTGAACAGGGTGCTGGGTGCTGCCGTGGGGGTAGTGAAATGGGGGCTGCTGATAGGGGTACTGGCACTGATGGCTGATAAGGTTGAGGAATGGAAGACGTTGCTAGAGACTTTGTAGACAAGGACTACGAATATGGTTTTACGACCGATGTCGAGACGGAGGTCATCGACAAGGGCCTGTCAGAGGATGTAGTTCGTCTTATTTCAAAGAAGAAGGGTGAGCCCGAATGGCTGCTGGATTTCCGTCTGAAGGCATTTCGCTACTGGGTGGATTTGAAACAGCCTGACTGGGGGCATATTCAGATGCCTGACATAGACTATCAGGATATTTCGTACTATGCTGATCCTACGGCAAAGGGAGGAGAGAAATCGAAGGAGATAGACCCTGAGCTGATGAAGACCTTTGACAAACTGGGTATTCCGCTGGAGGAGCGTATGGCTCTGGCCGGAACGGCTGTGGATGCCGTGATGGACAGTGTGAGCGTGAAGACGACTTTCCGCGAGAAACTGAAGGAGCAGGGGATTATATTCATGAGTATCAGCGAGGCCGTCAGGGAGTATCCCGACCTGGTCCGGGAATATCTGGGCAGTGTGGTGCCGTATAGGGACAATTTCTTTGCGGCGCTTAACTCGGCAGTCTTCTCGGACGGCTCGTTCGTCTATATCCCGAAGGGTGTGAGGTGTCCCATGGAACTGAGCACGTATTTCCGTATAAATGCGAGAGGTACGGGTCAGTTTGAGCGTACCTTGATTGTTTGTGACGACGGTGGCTATGTGTCGTATCTGGAGGGATGTACGGCGCCTATGCGCGATGAGAACCAGCTGCATGCGGCCATTGTGGAAATCGTGGTGATGGAGAATGCGGAGGTCAAATATTCGACCGTGCAGAACTGGTATCCAGGTGACAGGAACGGCAAGGGCGGTGTACTTAACCTGGTGACGAAGCGCGGACACCTGAGGGGAGCCAACAGCAGGTTGTCGTGGACGCAGGTTGAGACAGGAAGTGCCGTGACGTGGAAGTATCCCTCGTGTGTGCTGAGTGGCGACAATTCGCAGGCGGAATTCTATTCGGTTGCGGTGACGAACAACTTTCAGCAGGCTGATACGGGAACGAAGATGATACACATCGGCAAGAATACTAAGTCTACCATAATCAGCAAGGGTATCAGTGCAGGCAGGAGTCAGAACTCGTACAGGGGTCTCGTGAAGGTCGCTGCTACGGCGGACGGTGCCCGTAACTATTCGTCGTGTGACTCGCTGCTGCTTGGGAGCAGGTGCGGGGCGCATACGTTCCCTTACATGGACGTGAAGAACGACAGTGCCATCGTGGAGCATGAGGCTACGACGTCGAAAATCAGCGAGGAACAGCTTTTCTACTGTCAGCAACGTGGCATTAACACGGAGGATGCCGTGTCGCTTATCGTGAACGGATATGCTAAGGATGTAATCAACAAGCTGCCTATGGAATTTGCCGTGGAAGCTCAGAAATTGCTTGGCGTGAGCCTGGAAGGAAGTATCGGATAGATTATATATATATGTTAGAGATAAGGAACTTGCATGCCTGTATTAACGGCAAGGAGATTTTGAAGGGTGTCAACCTGACGGTAAGGGATGGGGAGATACATGCTGTCATGGGGACTAACGGTGCCGGAAAGTCTACGTTGAGCAACATTATCGTGGGTAATCCTGTGTATGAGGTTACCGAGGGATCTGTCTTGTTCAACGGGGTTGATATCCTGGAGCTGAAACCTGAGGAACGGGCCAACATGGGTATTTTCATGTCTTTCCAGCAGCCTGTAGAGATTCCGGGAGTAAGCATGACTAACTTCATGAGGGCAGCGGTGAATGCCCGATATAAGGCTATGGGACGTGACCTGCTGAGTGCCGGTGACTTCCTGAAGCTGATGCGCGAGAAACGTAAAATAGTGGAACTTGACACTAAACTGACAAGCCGCTCGGTAAACGAGGGATTCTCAGGCGGTGAGAAGAAACGTAACGAGATTTTCCAGATGGCTATGCTGGAGCCTGTGTTCTGTATACTGGACGAAACGGACTCGGGCCTGGACGTGGATGCCCTGCGTATTGTGGCAGAGGGATTCAACAAGCTGCGCAGGCCTGAGACGAGTGCTATAGTAATCACCCATTACCAACGTCTGCTGGACTACCTGAAGCCGGACGTGGTGAGTGTCTTGATTGACGGACGTATCGTGAAGTCCGGCGACGCAGGGCTTGCCGAGATAATTGAGAGGAGGGGATTCGACTGGATTAAGGAAGAAGCGGGATTATGAACGGTACGCTGCAATATACTGACTTTTTCAACGAGGTGAGGGATGTCTTGTACAGCCGCTCGTGCGATGTCATGAACAGGCAGCGTGCAGAGGCTTTGGAGACTTTCATGAGGGTGGGATTTCCTACTCGGAAGAATGAACGTTACAAGTATACTGATGTCTTGCAGGCTTTTGCTCCAGACTATGGTATAGCCTTGTCGCCACTGGATGGGAACCTGCCTCAGTATTGCTACCGGATAGGTGATGCTCCGATTGATGTCGCCCAATACTATAACTGTATCGCAGACAGGGAGGATGCGGTCGTATGCCTGAACACGATGCTGTGTGTGGATACCGTACTTGTGTATATTCCGCGCAACAAGTGTCCTGATCATCCTATTCAGATTGGCAATATCCTGAAGGGTGACAGGGATACTATGGTCAACAGGCGCCTGCTGATCGTTCTTGAGGAGGGTGCAAGGGCTGATATTATCATTACTGACCATGCCGTGAATGACTGTAGTTTCCTGACTAATCAGGTCATAGAGGCTTTTGTCGGAGACAACAGTTGTCTTAACTTGTATGAGATTGAGGAAACGCATTTGCTGTGTACGAGGTACAGTAACGTATATATACATGAAGGACGGGATGCGAGGGTAAGGCATACGTCATTGAGCCTGTTTAACGGAAACACGAGGAATTCCTGTACCGTGAGGCTGGCAGGAGAGGGGGCCGAGGTTTCCCTTAACGGTTGTGTAATAGCTGACAAGATGCAGCGTGTGGACAACAATACGCGTATCGAGCATCTTGTACCGCACTGTACTTCGAATGAGTTGTACAAGTATGTCCTTGATGACAATGCCGTAGGGGCTTTTGCCGGACTCGTGTATGTAAAGGAGGGGGCTCAGAAAACATCGTCTGCCATGACGAATGCCAACTTGTGTGCAACGCGTTCGGCACATATGTATACGCAACCTATGCTGGAGATTTATGCGGATGACGTGAAGTGCTCGCACGGAAGCACTGTGGGACAGCTGGGTGACGAGGCTTTGTTCTACATGCGGCAGCGTGGCATAAGCCTGGAGGAGGCGAGGCTTCTGATGAAGGCTGCATTTATAACTGAGGTCATTGACATGATACCGCTGGAACCGCTTCGCGACAGGCTGCACTTCCAGGTGGACAAGCGTCTGAGGGGTGAGCTGAGCAAGTGCGAAGGTTGCAAACTGTGTAAATAGGATACCACAATATGTACGATATACAGAAGGTTCGCGGGGATTTCCCCATTCTGGGCAGGGTCTTGTACGACAAGTATCCGCTGGTATATCTGGACAATGCCGCAACTACGCAGAAACCTCGCTGCGTGGTTGATGCCATGACAGATGAATACTATAACGTAAATGCAAATGTGCATCGCGGAATTCACTTCCTTAGCCAACAGGCGACTGACCTGCATGAAGCAAGCCGTGAGACGGTAAGAAGGTTTGTGAATGCCGGAAGTTCTTCCGAAATTGTCTTTACAAGGGGTACGACTGAGAGTATTAACCTGGTTGCCACATGCTTTTCCGATGCTTTTATGAAGGAAGGCGACGAGGTGATCGTAAGTCATATGGAGCACCATAGCAATATCGTTTCGTGGCAGATTGTCGCACAACGCAAGGGGATAAGGCTACGTGTCATACCTATCAGTGACGACGGTGTCCTGGACATTGAGGCTTACAAAGGTTTGTTTAATGAGCGTACCAAAATCGTGAGCTGCTCGCACGTAAGCAATGTCCTGGGTACCATAAACAATGTGAAGGAGATTGTCCGTATTGCTCATGAGCATGGTGTCCCGGCATTGATAGACGGTGCTCAGAGTACTCCTCATTTCGGTATTGACGTGCAGGATATGGATTGTGACTTCTTTGCTTTCAGCGGTCACAAAATATATGGACCTACCGGTATCGGTGTCCTGTATGGCAAGGAGGAATGGCTGGAGAAAATGCCTCCGTACATGGGAGGCGGGGACATGATAAAGACTGTGTCTTTTGATAGAACGACGTTTAATGACTTGCCATATAAATTTGAGGCTGGTACACCTGACTATATTGCTTCCACAGGACTTGCAAAGGCATTGGAATATGTGTCTGACATAGGCTTGGACAATATCTGCGAATATGAAAAATGGCTGACGGAATATGCTGTTTCTGAGATGATGAACATCGATGAAATGGTTATTTATGGCCCTAAAGAGAACCGTGATGCCGTAATTTCATTTCAGGTTGGCAATATTCATCACCTGGACATGGGTACTTTGCTGGACAGGCTGGGTATTGCGGTCAGGACGGGTCATCACTGTGCCGAGCCTCTGATGCGCAGAATGGGTATTGAGGGCACATGCAGGGCAAGCCTCGCACTCTATAACACCAAGGAGGATGTAGATTCCTTGGTTAACGGCATAAGGAGGGTATGCAAGATGTTCTGAGGTCTATCTGCACAGCATAATGCATATATTGTCCTGAAAACGTCTGCCGGTACCAGTATCCGGTATTCCCTGGTTGATTATTGAAAAGCACATCTCATGGCCGTTGCGTGCCTTGTAATATCCTGAAAGCGAGGATATGCCTGTCACGGTGCCAGTCTTGGCATGTACGTTGTTCTCGGCTGCCGTTCCCTTCATTCGGTTCCTGAGCGTGCCGTCGACACCGGCTATAGGCAGGGCTGAATAGAGGTTGCGATAGATGTTTTTCCTGCGGTATGCATATACCAGTACCTTGACTATGCTTCGCGGTGTCAGGTAATTATACAGTGACAGGCCGCTGCCGTCTGCCACCTTGCACTGGAGTGTGTCTACACCGGCTGAATTGAGCATTGTGTTTATTCGCCTTGCCGAGGCTTGACGGGTGTACGGACTGGACAGTTGCCTGAACATGCTCTCGGCAAACATGTTGTCGCTGTTCTTCAGCATAGGGAATGCTGCACCGGCTACTGTGTATTGCCTTTCTGCTGACCATGGTACCATATTTGTCTCACTGTCATCCCAGCACCATCCCCAGCCTTTGTCGCCTACTTGGGGAACATAGGTGTATTGCGGACCGAGATGCTCGAGTGTCGCTACTGCAGTAAGTATCTTCATGCATGATGCCGGCCTCATGCGCTGGTCTGCATTGTACTCACAGACTGTCTTTCCTGCAGTGATGTCGTATACGCATATACCTACTACACTGGTTTTGGAGATATCGCTGTCGCATACCCGACGGACGGCGTTATAGCGTGTGGCTGAACATGACATCAGCAGTAAAACGGCCGTGGGGATAAATAATTTACGTAACATTATGGTCTTATTTTGGATGCAAAGGTATAAAAAAAGGGGAATGCAAGATAAATCTTGCCGCTTTTTTGATATCTTTGTGCGCGAAAATGAATTTTATAATTCTGTAGTATTTGAACTAAATATCAGTTATGATAAGGAAATATGATTTTCTGATCATCGGCGGTGGCGTAGCAGGCATGAGCTATGCCCTGAAGGTGAGTAAAAGTGGAAAAGGACGTATTGCTCTAATATGCAAGACCACACTGGATGAGGCTAATACTGCCAAGGCGCAGGGTGGCATTGCATCTGTTACTAACCTGTTGACGGATAATTTTGAGAAGCATATCCAGGATACTATTATTGCCGGTGACTATATTTCTGATATGGAGGCTGTGGAACAGGTCGTAAAAGGCGGTCCGTCGGGTATCAAGGATTTGGTGGAGTGGGGCGTCAACTTCGACAGGAAGGATGATGGCGAGTTTGACTTGCACCGTGAGG
>DFKL01000002.1:0-1001 GCA_002373535.1 Prevotellaceae bacterium UBA3646
CGCTGCATCGTAACCTGCACACCCTCGCCACAGTCAATCATGTAGTATTTGCCATGCAGTTCCACAATCTGCGCACTGGGCAGGTGTCGCAGAGTAGGCTTAGCACTGCCGCACCCCAGGATATGTACGCTGAACTTTTCCATAGTAAAAATGAAGGGACGGCCATAAGCCATCCCTTCCGTTATGAATGGGTTCGTATCGAATTACTTGCTCATCTTAGCCTTCAGTTCTGCCAGGGCGTCCAAGTCACCCAGTGTAGTGCTGGCAGCCTGATTCTGGATTACTGGAGTCTCCTCCTTGCGTGCAGCCTTGCGCGAAGATGCAGCAGCCTTCTTCTCGGCACGAGCCTCGGCACGCTGTGCGTCCTCATAAATGCGGCTGTGCGACAGGATGATGCGCTTGCTGTCCTTGTTGAACTCGATAACCTTGAACGGCAGCTTCTCGTTCAACTGTGCCTGAGTACCGTCCTCCTTTACCAGGTGCTTGGGAGTAGCAAAGCCCTCTACGCCGTACTCCAACTGAATCACGGCACCCTTGTCCAGAAGCTCTATGATGGTACCCTCGTGGATGGAATCCTGAGTGAATACAGTCTCGAATACATCCCATGGGTTCTCCTCCAGCTGCTTGTGACCCAGCGACAGGCGACGGTTAGTCTTGTCGATCTCCAGTACACAAACCTCAATCTGCTCACCAACCTTTGTGAACTCTGAAGGATGCTTGATCTTCTTCGTCCAGCTCAGGTCGCTGATGTGTATCAGGCCGTCAACACCTTCCTCTATCTCGACGAATACACCGAAATTGGTGAAGTTGCGAACCTTGGCCATATGCTTGCTGCCTACAGGGTACTTCGTCTCGATGTTCTCCCATGGATCCTCCTTCAGCTGCTTGATGCCCAGGGACATCTTGCGCTCGTCGCGGTCCAGCGTCAGGATGACGGCCTCGACCTCGTCGCCGACCTTCATGAAGTCCTGTGCGCTGCGCAGGTGCTGGCTCCAAGACAT
>DFKL01000002.1:1077-4452 GCA_002373535.1 Prevotellaceae bacterium UBA3646
AGACCCTCTACGCCAGGAGCAATCTCAACGAATGCACCATAGTCTGCCATTACCACGACCTTGCCCTTGACATGGTCTCCGACCTTCAGGTTGGGATCCAGAGCTTCCCATGGATGAGGCGTCAGCTGCTTCAGGCCCAGGGCAATACGCTTCTTCTCGTTGTCGAAGTCCAGGATTACCACGTTGATCTTCTGGTCAAGCTCGACGACATCCTTCGGATTGCTTACGCGACCCCAGCTCAGGTCCGTGATATGTATCAGGCCGTCCACGCCGCCCAGGTCGATGAACACACCATACGAAGTAATGTTCTTCACGGTGCCCTCCAGTACCTGACCCTTCTCCAACTTGGAGATGATCTCCTGCTTCTGCTGCTCCAGCTCAGCCTCGATCAGAGCCTTGTGGCTGACAACCACGTTACGATATTCCTGGTTGATTTTTACTACCTTGAACTCCATGGTCTTGCCCACGAAGATATCATAGTCGCGGATAGGCTTCACGTCAATCTGGCTGCCAGGCAGGAAAGCCTCTATGCCAAATACGTCTACGATCATGCCACCCTTCGTGCGGCACTTTACGTAGCCCTGGATGATTTCCTCGTTGTTCAGCGCCTCGTTTACGCGATCCCAGCTGCGGCTTGCACGAGCCTTCTTGTGGCTCAGTACCAGCTGACCCTTCTTGTCCTCCTGGTTCTCGATATACACCTCGACGGTATCACCGACTTTCAGGTCAGGGTTGTAGCGGAACTCGCTCATAGGGATTATGCCGTCACTCTTGAAACCGATGTTCACGACAACCTCGCGCTTGTTCATCGCAATTACGGTACCGTCCACTACGTCGTGGTCGCCTACCTTGTTCATACTGCCGGCATAAGCCTGCTCCTGAGCCTCACGGCTCTGCTCGTTGTGGCCGCCGTTTTCGTACGCATCCCAGTCGAAACCCTCGACCGGAGCTACATTCTTGTAATCTGCCATACAGATGTACTTGTTTTTTTCAGTGGTCAATTCCTGTCGCGGCTCCAAGGCCACGGCACGGGAAAATAACCGTTAGTTAAACATTAGATAAATTAGACACTTGCCTCACGCGCGAAACGCGATGCGACTGCAAAGGTAAGACAAATAATTGACAATCCGCACCATGCACGGCATCTTTTTTTCGGGAAATACACATTTCTTCCCTTTTAGGAAGGAAAAGACTCCCTCATACCGTCCGTATTGGATGTCACAGTCAGTCCTTGGCCTCCTGTGTCCCCAGCTCGTAACATTTATCCCTCAGCCACTGCGCCCACTCGGTATGGCTGCGGCTCGAGTCAAACACAGAGTAGGGTATGGGCTCCCCGATTACTATCGTATAGTGTTTCCCCCTCGCATACCGGGCCATCTGCCACGGAAGCAAAATCAGTCCTATGTTGAACTTCATCCCCAGCACGCGCCTGAACCACTCCAGACCGTAGAAGAAGATCGAGTTGCGCCCCCTGAAATACATCGGGACGATATCCCGCTTGCTGTCGATAGCCTTAGTTATCACACTCTTCTTCCAGGGAATGTCCTGGATCTTCCCGTCGATGAAGCGACTGCAGAATCCGGCCGGAAAGCTCATCATCTGGACATTCTCGTCCATGTAAGCCTCCTCGATAGCCACCATGTCAGCCCTTTTCTGGCGTCCGACCGTGTTCACCGGCAGAAACATACACCGCAGCTGGTCGATGTTCATCAGGATGTCGTTCACCACCACTTTCAGCCCGTTGAACTTCTTTCCCAGAACTGCAATGTACGAAATCCCGTCGAAAGCCCCCAGCGGGTGATTGCTCACCATCAGGTAATGCCCGTCGTCACGCAGCCTGTCCAGGCCATGCACCGTATACGTCACCCCCATGTACTTCGACATTGCTATGGCAAAGTCAGGCCCCTCGTACATCTCACAGTTGTCCAGAATTTCGTTCAGCTGCTTCTGGCACACCAGCCACTTCAAGATACCTATTACAAACTTCGGCAGTTTTCTGTGCAGCTGCGGAGCCTTGTTCTTTATCACAAGGTCTATGTCAATACGCTTCATACCCAGACACACAGTTACAGCGACAGGACTGTCATCGCGTCAATATACTCCTTCTTCAATGGCTTGTCACTCTTGATGGCATTCACAAACGGAACGTACACAATCTCGTCGTTCTTCACACCTACCATTACATTACGCTGGCCGTCTATCAGAGCCTGTACCGCCCCCACGCCCAGCATCGAAGCCAGGATCCGGTCACCGGCCGTAGGCGAGCCTCCCCGCTGCAGGTGCCCCAGGATAGATACACGCACGTCATACCCCGGATAGTCCTTCTTGACACGGTCGGCATAGTACATGGCACCACACTTCGGACTCTCGCTCACGATCACTATGCACGACTTCTTAGACTTGCGTATGCCACGGCCGATGAAGTTGTCCAGCTGATCCGCCCCCGTCGTGTCCTCAGGGATGATAGCCACCTCAGCTCCGGTGGCAATGGCACTGTTCTGAGCCAGGAAACCCGCATCACGCCCCATCACCTCGACAAAGAAGATACGCTCGTGGCTGGTCGCCGTATCGCGAATCTTGTCGACACACTCCGTTATAGTATTCAGACACGTGTCATATCCAATCGTCAGGTCCGTCCCGTTCAGGTCGTTGTCCACCGTGCCAGGAAGACCTATGCAAGGCACGTCATGCTCCTGGGCAAACTCTCGTGCCCCAGACAGGCTGCCGTTGCCGCCAATCACTATCAGCGCGTCAATACCATGCTTCTTCATGTTCTGGTAAGCCCTTTCACGCCCCTCCACGGTCATGAACTCCTTGCTGCGAGCCGTCTTCAGGATCGTACCGCCACGCTGGATTATGTTACTGACATTCTCGGTCGTGAACTCCGCTATTTCATCGTTTATCAGACCCTCGTAACCACGATATATGCCCATAACCTTCATGCCGTTGGCAATCGCTGCACGTGTCACGGCACGTATGGCAGCATTCATGCCGGGAGCATCACCCCCCGAAGTAAGCACGCCTATAGTGTTGATTTTGCTCATAATAGTTTTTGCTGTAGATAAGTTATTTCACTGCAAAAGTATGAAAAAAATAACTAATACCACTTCACACGTACACTAATTTTCAGGAAAAAACAGACACCACCGCCATGTCATAGCCAATATCTATGTCAGCCACCACCCTCCGCCACAGCACGTGAACCATCACCGCCAGCACGTCAGGTGATAGTTAATATACTTATTGTCAGACGTTTAGATGTATACTCCTGCTTTATTGGAGTGTAATTGTCTGAAAAATCAACCATATAAATGGCATATCTCCCATATATCTCCCATATATCTCCCATATACATCCCATATACATCCCATATAT
>DFKL01000002.1:4585-9473 GCA_002373535.1 Prevotellaceae bacterium UBA3646
AGTGTTGCAAGAAACAGACGACACACAACATTTTTAACACAAACAATAAAAGACGAAGATTATGAAAAAGACACTCTTTATGCTCCTTATGGGCATCGCCCTCGGAGCCAGTGCACAGAACGCCGCCCAGGGCAACAAGCACGAATGTAAGAAAGGAACATCATGTGAGATGGGACAGAAGGGACAAAAGTGCGCCAAGAAAGGCAAGCAGTGCGATCCGTTCGGCCTTTCGGACAAGGACGCAGAGAAGTTCAAGGAAACATTTGCCAAATACATGGCAGACGTGAAAGCCGTGCGCGATAAGCATAAGGTCGAGAATCCCGCAGAGGGCCAGCGCATGGACGACGCCCAGATGGACAAGAAGGTGAAGGAAAACTTCGCAGCCCAGCGCGAGATACTGGCCGTACAGGAGAAATACTACGGCGAGTTCCGCAAGTTCCTTACCGCCCGTCAGGCAGCACAACTCTTCAGACACGGAAACGCAATGCACCACAAAAACGGCTCACGCGCATTCCAGCACGGCCAGAAGGGTATGAAGCAGCACTGCGACAAGAAGGACGGCAGGTGCGACAAGAAGGACGGCAAGTGTCCCGACTGTGAGAAGAAAGATGGGCAGTGCGACAAGAAGCAGTAACATACATATAATTCAGAGGTAAGACAAATATTTTTGCACAAAGCCTTGGCTGTTTTGCAGAAAAGTCTTACCTTTGCATCGCAATTCAGCGATTGGTGCGGTAGTTCAGCTGGTTAGAATACTAGCCTGTCACGCTAGGGGTCGCGGGTTCGAGTCCCGTCCGCACCGCAAAAAATTATCCCCATGTATCGAGAGCGCTACGACTTACGCAGTTGTAGCGCCTTTGTTTTAGGGAAATATATATACTCATATAACCGGCATTCTATGCCAGCAGTCATACGAAAGGAACACCACGGACTTCAGACGCACCGGTAACCGGCGGGATAGGTAAGATCAGGAAATGAGTGGGATATCGTTGTTTTTTCTCATTACGGCGATTATAGTCGTTGTAGCCGTCATTGTAGACAATAGACACGTCCGGCCGGAAAGAATCATGCGCGAAGGCAAGCTGCTGAAAAGCGAGATAGTCACTCGTGACGGAGAGAAGTTCTATGTGGAGAAAGTCGCTTTCAAGGACTGGCATGTCAGCATACACTCCTACTATTTGATTTCCGACAGGCTGACAGAAGGCCATACCATCGTCGAACAGAGATGGAGTTACGAGGATTTCTGCAACATTACCGTACGTCTCGAGGATTGCACCTACACACTCATCCGGCAAGTTGATATCATAGCCCTTGTCCGCAGCTTCAGACCCATTCCGATTGACGAATTTGACCCTGTCGCCCGCCCGTTGATTATGTAGCTTTCATTATACAAATTATACAAGGATGTCAGATATAATAAAAATAAATCTATTATGAAGAGACTGTTAATGTGCCTGATGGCAGTAATGGGAATAACATCAGCCTGCTGCCGGCAAAATTTTGAGAATACTGATCCGGAAGGATTTGCCGCTCTAGTTTCCGACACGACAGTATTGGTGCTGGATGTGCGCACTGCAGAAGAATTTAAGGGCGGACACATACCCAATGCAACGAATATAGACGTCAGACAGAAGGGGTTTGTCAAGAAGGCCAAGGCTATACTTCCCAAGGACAAGACCATTGCCGTATATTGCAGAAGTGGAAGACGCTCTGCCAACGCTGCGGAACTCCTGGCCGGAAAAGGTTACAGGTGTGTTAATCTTTATGGCGGTATCCAAGCATGGATTGAAGCAGGCAAGCCGGTTATCCAATAATCACACCAATAGTTTTATCAGCAAAACGGATAAGCGTAATGCTATAGATACCCTTATCTTTGTGACAGGAACAAAAAAGCAGTCAATATGAAAACAATCTATGAATGTCCGCAAAGTAAAGGAACCAAATGGATTACTGCCATATTCTTCGTGGTAGTAATTGTCGCTGTATTGTTACAGATTTATGGAGTGTCCAATGGACAGGCCGTGACATGGACTATCATTGCGACGGCAATCCTGTTTGCCGCTTCACTTTCATGTTTCTTTGTCTTTCCCATGTACATTGTTGCCGACGACGAAGGAATTGGCATCAGGACACTCGCTAGGACAATACGGATTCCATATGAAAGCATCGCCCGCATTGAACGACTTGATGACCATCATCAATTGTTTGCATACAATGGGAGAATAGTCGAGTTTACATTGGGCAAGTTTCAAATGAGACTGTTTAGTGCCAACAACACAATCCGCCTGTTTGGCATAGGTGGGGTCCTCGGATATATCGGATGGTTCCGAACAAAGGGGATAGGAACATTTCGTTCGTATGTTACTGATCCGGGAAAGGTATTCTTGATATACCGCACCAAGGGATTGCCAATAGCAATAAGCGTAAGCGAGCCAGACCAGTTTATGCCATATTATCTGAAGGGAGGGACGAAATGAACATTCTATATGACTTCTCCTCTGCTCTTTTACAAGCCCGGCAGCGTAAGGGTGTTACACAGGAACAGATAGCTTTCTCCCTGGACATATCCCAGGCGACATATAATGCCTGGGAATGTGGACACCGGCTTTGCCCCTACAAGCATATCGTTGCCCTAATCAGCTATTTTGACGATGAGCAGTTTACTCGCAGTATGCTCAGGATCCTGCTGTCTCTGCAACATAACATGGCGGGATTGCAAAGGAAAACTGCGGCAGAACTGAACACCTATTACATGAAACTTATAGCCATGCTGGCCGATGAATGCGCAGAGTGGCTGAAGACATTACGAAAGGATTAGATAATTTTGTATATCTTTGCAGTCGGTAGATAGGCTAAGCCATGTATATATGATATATTATTTTTCTGCAACAGGAAACAGCCGGCATGTGGCGGAGCGTATAGCTGCGGCACTCGGTGATATTGCACGGTCCATAGAGCAAGTCTCGCATGAGGTCGCATTAAAGGAAGGTGAGGTGCTTGGCATTGTTTCGCCTGCCAACTGGAACGAACTGCCCGTATTGGTGCGCGAGTTCATACAGAAGACGACCTTCACCCTGTCAGGGAACAACTACGTATTCACTGTCGCTACCTTTGGCATGATACAGGGCTTTGTCTGTGAGGATGCCCGTCGTGAGTTCAAGAAAAAAGGGGTGACGATGGATGCAGGGTTCAGCGTGCTGATGCCAGACAACTGGACACCCATCTTCGACCTGAGCGACCCCGTTAAGGTGCAGCGCACGGTGGATGCCGCAGAACCACAGATCGACGATATTATCAAAATGATTAACCGACGTGTAAAGGGTAACCGCTCGCATCGTCGTATGCCATATTTCCTCAGGGCAATCACCGACCGTCTGCTTCACTACGAGCGTCAGACCAGGTTCTTCTCGGTTGACGAAAGCCTGTGTGTCGGTTGTGGGGCGTGCGCCAGGAAATGCCCCGTCGCTGCGATAGAGATGCAGGACAAGCACCCTGTCTGGACGAAAGAGCGTTGCGCTATATGTCTGGGTTGCCTGCATCGCTGCCCGAAGTTTGCCATTCAGTATGACGGCAAGACACAGAATCACGGCCAGTATCAGCATAGCAAATACTGGAAAAGGCAGTAGACACACGGCCTATGTGAGGAAAAATACAGAAAAGCTATGCTTTCTCTTGCCTTGCAAGTTCAATGGCCTCTTTCCCGGTAAGGTGCTCGATATTCATTCGGATGATTACCATCCGTGAAAAACCCTTTTCAATCTCTTTTTGCAGAGCCTCCTCTTGACCTGGATTATATTTGCGGCCCAGCAATTGCGCTGCGCACAGTTTCTCTTCTGGGTCTGTTATGACGTGAATCCTTCCGAATGCGATGACACTCCTGAAATAGGTAGTATATTCATCACCATGGATCTCGTCTTTGTCGATGACACAGAAAGAAGCCTTGTCATGCTTGTTGACGGCATCAATCTTGTGTCCTGCTACGGCACTGTGAAAGAAAAGAGTGTCGTTGTCATAGACATAACTGATGGGGACTGCGTAGGGATAGTCCCCATCTCCAAGCAGCGCCAGCGTTCCAGCCGTGGCATTTTCAAGGATGTCAATGCTTTCTTCTGGAGTAAGCTGCTGCCGTTTTCTTCTCATTTCCCTGAATTCCATAGTCAAAAACCTTTTAGAATCATGCAATTTAATACAAAGGTACGAAAAATCAGATAAACAAGTATGGCATTCTGCTCGTTTGTTCGTATCTTTGACCTCTGATAAATGAAATGCATAGTATGAAGAATGCTCTGAAAACATTACGCTTAATCGGCTTCATCCCGTTTGTCTGCCATAGTAAGTGGCCTGAGGCCTTGTACTAGACGGGTGACCATGTTTGCTATTATGGTGAAATCGTATCGGCATACATCATAGAGGATTAGAAATGCCCGACATTGACGGAGTCAAGAGCAAGGCTCAATGCGTTATCGAAAGGACGTCTATATATTATGACACAACAGGAAGAGAGAAACCAGAAACTGGCGGAGCGGATGATCAAGAACCTGAACCGCCGCAACATGGAAGCCTTCTACTGTCCTACTGGCGAAGAGGCTGTGAAGAAGGTTTCAGAACTCATTGCAGATGGAAACACCGTGACTTGGGGCGGCACTGCAACTGTACGTGACCTTGGTATACCTGAAATGCTAAAGAACAGGGGAACACTGGAAGTTATTGACCGTGACACCGCTGATACTCCAGAGGAAAAGGAGGCTATGTATCTCAGCGCTTTCACGGCTGACGTTTACCTGACGAGTGCTAATGCCATATCGGAAGATGGAGTCATCGTGAATATCGATGGCAACGGTAATCGTGTGGCCGCTATTACATGGGGACCGAAAAAGGTCATCTTCGT
>DFKL01000002.1:9598-9751 GCA_002373535.1 Prevotellaceae bacterium UBA3646
TCAATGCCCAGCGTTTCGACATCAACACACCTTGCAGAATAGACGGAACATGCCATAACTGCAATTCGCCCGAGAGCATCTGCAGCTATGTTCACTTCCTGAGAAACAGCAGAAACAAGGGACGGCATGTTGTCGTGCTTGTTGGTGAGGAGT
>DFKL01000017.1 GCA_002373535.1 Prevotellaceae bacterium UBA3646
AACCCCTTAAACCCTTAAACCCTTAAACCCTTAAACCCTTAAACTCTTAAACCCCTTAAACCCTTAAACCCTTAAACCCTTAAACCCCTTAAACCCTTACCCCCTTACCCCCCCTCCAATGCTCTCCATAATAATACCGACATACAACTGCGCCCCGGTGCTGTCCGGGATGTTCGACAGCATCCTCTGTCAGACATTCACGGACTACGAGGTCGTCATTGTCGACGGAGCATCCGTGGACGGGACTATGGAGATTGTCTATGCCGCTCAGTCCCGCTTCCCTAAGGGACGCCTCCAGTACATATCCGCGCCGGACGGAGGCATATACGATGCGATGAACAAGGGGATATCCGTCTCGCGTGGCCAATGGCTGTACTTCATGGGTGCGGACGACAGGCTCTACGATAGTCAGAGCCTCATGCAGCTCTCGTCCTTTCTGCACTCTCCAGCCAGGGTAGTGATGTGCGACGTCTTCTCACCACGCCACGGCCGCTGCAGGCCCCGCTTTTCCATTATGACCTGGCTCCACAACACCATGCACCACCAGGGCCTGGTCTACCACCGCTCCGTGTTCAGCGACAGGAAGTACGACGTCAGCCTTCATGTCATGGGAGATTACGAGTTCAATCTCTGGCTCTACGACAGGGGATGTCCCATGTCACGCGCCAGGTTCTTCCTTTCCACCCATCTGCCCGGGGGTAAGTCAGGCACTGTACGCTGGGAAAACTACAGCGAGGAGATCAGGGTGCGCAACCGCTATCTGCACAATCCGTTTGCCCGGGTATTCTGTGCCATGGTCAGTGTCCTCAAGTACGGAATCAAGACAAGCCTATGCTGATATCCTTTATCATACCGTATCACGACGAGCCTCAGTGGATGCTGGACGAATGTGTATACAGCATACAGGCACTCGGCCTTCAGCCGCACGAGTACGAGATATTGGTAGAGCACGATGCAGACGGCCAGGGACCTTCCGTGACCCGCAACCGTGCCTTGGACAAGGCACGTGGCGAGTATGTCCAGTTCGTAGACTGCGACGACAAGCTCTTTCCCGGCAGCTATTCACGTATCATCGCATTCATCAGGCAGAAGCGGATGGACATGCTCATGTTCCGCTACTCTGTGACAGACAGGGAGTCTGTCGGTAGCCATCCGCTGTCCTGTCGGTGGAATGGGGTGGAATTCCTCTTGCATAACAATCTCAGGGCAGGCACGTGCATGTATGTCTTCAGGCGGGCCGTTTTGGGAGACCTCAGGTTCAGGCCGGGCATCTTCCACGAGGATACGCTGTTCACCCCGTTGCTCATACTCAGGGCACGGAACCTGTATGTGCTCAGGGAGAAGGCATATTTTTACAGGCAGCATCCAGGCACCACGATGAGCAGGCGCGATACCGCCTTTCTTGACCGTCGCCTGGGCGATGCCGTCACCGTGCTCCGTGACCTGCGTGCTGTGCGTGATTCGGCTCACGGCATAGCCGTCGCTTCGTTGCAGCGCGTTATAGACCAGCAGGCCATGTCGTTGCTTATAATGGTCTGGCAGGCAGGATTGGGCATTGCAGGATTACGCAGATATGCCGCTATTTTGCGGAACGATGGATTTATGCCCCTTCCTTTCAGGTGGTATAACTGGAAATATTATATCTTTGCACTGATATCACGCCTGCTATGAACCTGTCCGTCATCATACCAGTCTACAACGTCGAGGCAACCCTCGACCGCTGCGTCGCAAGCATCCTGCGGCAGGACGTCCCGGACATGGAGGTCATACTCGTGGACGACGGCTCACCGGATTCCTGCGGCCGGATGTGTGACGACTGGGCGTCAAGGGACGGCCGTGTGCGTGTCATACACCAGCCCAACATGGGACTGTGCGTTGCACGTAATGCAGGGCTGGACATTGCCGCAGGCAGATACGTGTCATTCGTGGACAGCGACGACTATCTCATGCCGGATACCCTCATGCGTCTTGTGGAGATGCTGGACAGGCATGACTGCGTGGACTTCGTCGAGTTCGGCGTTATGCATTCAGGCGACAGGCGCCATCCGCTTGTGCTGACAGACCGGATATGGCGTTCCGCCTATGCATATTGGCTTGATACGATGGCATGGAACCATGCCTATGTGTGCAACAAGGTGTTCCGTCGGGCCCTCTTTTCCGGTTTACGCTTTACGCCGGGCCGTCTGTACGAGGATCTCCTCCTCCTTCCCGACTTGTTGCACAGGGCAGGCGGTATGGCCACCACCGGCCATGTCGGTTATGTGTACAGCGACAGCCAGGGCAGCATATCCAACACAGTGTCGCTCCGTTCTCTCGTCCAGCAGCTCCGTGCCGAGCTATATGCCTTGGTTTCCATGCGTACGGCGCCTTGGGCACGCAACGCTGCCGACTTGTACCGCGCCGTTTGTTGCAGGCTCTATGATATTATCCGTGTAGGCATATTCAGGAAAAGATTATGATATTAAACAGATTGTTCCTTGTCTTCCTGGCATTCGTGATGTGCATTCCTGCCGTGGCACAGAGGCACAAGCTGTCGCCGTATGTGCGCAGGGCCGTTGCAGAGATACGGCACGTGGACGGACGGACGGCAGGAGCAAGGTCGGTCCGCTCCCCGGGCCCCAGGCATATCGTCGCATTCGTCAGGACTACGGATTCACGTGTGCTCAGCGCCAACGGATGCCGCATACTTGCCTCATGGGACGATATCCATATAGCCGACATACCTTTCGACAGGCTTGACGTCCTGTCTGCAGATTCGCGGATTGTCAGGATTGAGGCAGGCGAGCCGTGCAGTGTCCTCAACGATACCGTCAGGAGCATTACCGGCGTCTCTGCGCATCCTGCCACAGGACT
>DFKL01000121.1 GCA_002373535.1 Prevotellaceae bacterium UBA3646
GGGCCTTTTCGTCAATGATGTTCAGTACTACGTCCGGGTTCACGTTTCCGCACGTTGGACACATGCTTGTCTCAGCATCGGCATAGTTGGCCGCATTCTTGAAGTAGGTTATGGCATCTATGGGATTCCCGTCGTATACGGGATAGCCTCCCTTGTCCAGGAGCCACAGGCGGTCAAACAGCTTGTACACATCGCTGCCAGGCTGGTGTATGTTCACGATAATCAGCTTGCCACGGTATGTCTGCTCCTTCAGCAGGTTTATCACCTTCTCCGTGTCAGCGCTCGACAGGCCGCTGGTCGGCTCGTCCAGGAACAGGACAGCAGGTTCACGGATAAGCTCGAGGGCAATGTTCAGCCGTTTGCGCTGTCCGCCGGAAATAAACTTGTTTATGGGGGACCCGACCTTCAGATGGCTCGTAGACTCCAGTCCCAGGTCGCGCAGCACCTGGTCCACGCGCTTGTTCAGTTCCTTCTCCGGCATGCCCTCAAAGCACAGACGTGCCGTATACCACAGGTTCTCCCTTACGGTCAGCTCCTCAATCAGCAAGTCGTCCTGCGGGACAAACCCTATCAGTTTCTTTACCTCGTCGTCCCGGATGCTGCGGCCGTTTATCTCTATGCTGCCGCTGGATGGCGTTATGCTACCGTTCAGCAGTCCGAGCAGAGTACTCTTGCCCGTTCCGCTGCCACCCATGATAGCCAGCAAAGTACCACTCTCCAGCGTGAAGCTCATGTCGTGCATGCCGTTGTCCGAGTTCGGAAAGCGGAAATTCAGGTCTTTGGCGCAGAAGGTAATGCCCTTCTCGTCCTCATCCTTTTTCTTCGCCGCCGTAAAGTCGTCAATCAGGGTAGAGTAGTATACAGGGTTGCATCCCCGGCATTTCAGCACACCGCTTTTCTGCATTACCTGAAATGTGCCAGGCAGTACCGGAACGTCGTTCAGCATAAGTTCCTCGTCGCCCAGCCATGTGAACACCATGCGGTTCAGCGTAGGTATCAGCATCACCTTCAGCTGTCCGTCACCCATTGTGCGTATGTGTACATGGGCGGTGTCCTTGCCGCTTACGAAATCCTCGAAGTCCTGATATACACCCTGGCTTACGTTGAACTTTGCCGCAGACTCACGCAACATTCGCTGCTCAGCCTCGTTCAGCCCTCTTACACCGCAGAATTCCATCAGTCTCAGGACCATCATGGTTTCCTCCTCGGCCGGAATCTTGCCATGCAGGTTAGTACAGATGTTGTCTACTATCTGGTTTACGTCCAAGTCAGGCGTCATGGCATACAGCTCACACAAGTCATCGTACATCCCCAGCCAGAAGTCTGTGTTCCGTATGCCAAAGTGTCTGCGGATATATGTGACCAGTATCTTGCGCGATGAACGCACATCCACCTCACCCTTCCTGCCGAACAAGGCAAAAAGGTTCAGAAGGCTGGAAAGAACTATTTCGGTCATGTGCGTATGTGCATGTAGTATTTATGCCCGCAAAGATATAAAAAAATAAACCAAATCCCTTTATCTGTCTTCCTATTTTTCTTCAAAAAGGATATTGCCCCCTCTGCTAAGCGTCCTGTCGTATAATGTACAGTTTGTCCTTCGGACGTATTTTCCTGGGCACCTTTATGCTTATATGCTGTCCTTTCAGTCCCTTGTCCACAGGCATCAGGTCAAACCTTATTTCCTCTACGTCACAATATACGGCACCCGTCGAGTTGCCCGTTATCAGCACACGGTCGCCTACGCTCAGCTCTGCGGCCTCTATCTTGAACTCGCCGACCCCCAGCTTGCTGTAGTATCTGATACCCTTTGCACAATACACCTTATGCTCGGTTGCCGCACTTCCGGCCACGTTATTCCATTCGCCCAGCGTCTGCCCTAGGTAGTATCCGTCCCAGAACCCACGGTTGAAGACCGTTGCAAGCCGTCTGTCCAGCCCGTCCTTCATCTCTTCGGTGAAGCAGCCGTTCAATACAGCGTTGATAGCCTCGTTGTAGCATGAGACGACCGTATCCACATATTCAGGCCCTCTGGCACGCCCCTCAATCTTTAGTACACGCACTCCTGCATCCATCATTTTATCGATGAAACGGATAGTTTTCAGATCTTTCGGAGACATTATGTACTTGTTGTCGATATCCAGTTCCGTACCCGTCTCACGATCCCTTACCGTGTATGCCCTACGGCATATCTGCATACACTCACCCCTGTTTGCCGAGCGGCCCATGTTGTTCAGAGACAGGTAGCATTTGCCGCTCACAGCCATACACAGCGCTCCGTGGCAGAACATTTCTATCCTCACCCTCTTTCCGCTCGGTCCACAGATGTTTTCCTCTACTATCTGGCGATAGATATCAGCCACCTGAGCCATGTTCAGTTCCCTTGCAAGGACCACGACGTCGGCAAACCGGGCATAGAACCGCAAAGCCTCGATGTTCGAAATGTTCAGCTGGGTACTCAGGTGTACTTCCTGGCCGATGCGGCTGCAGTACTCCAATACGGCGATGTCGCTTGCGATTACGGCACTTATGCCTGCAGCCTTGGCAGCATCCAGGATCTGGCGCATCAGAGGCAGGTCCTCCCCGTAGATTATGGTGTTTACCGTCAGGTAGCTCTTTACTCTGCACAGACGGCACGTCTCGGCAATGTCCTTCAAGTCGTCTGTTGTGAACGTCTTTGCCGAGTGCGCCCGCATGTTCAGGTTTCCGATGCCGAAATATATACTGTCGGCACCGCTGCGCAATGCGGCAGCCAGCGACTCCCTCGACCCCACCGGAGCCATTATTTCAAAATCCTCTCTCTTCATACAAGCATTTTTCTTATGTCAGCTATTATCTGGTACAGCTGATCCTGACGTTCAGCACGTAGCATACGTATGCGTGTCTCGCGAAAATTGGCAATACCCTTGAATATCGGAGTCGCCGCCAGATGTCGTCTCACATGCAGGATTCCGCGATATTCATCCAGACGTTCGATAGATGTGGCAATCTGCTGCACCAGTATGTCTATCTTTTCGTCAAGCGTCAGAGGCTCCTTTCCCGTCAGTTCCCTGAACAGCCATGGGCATCCGAACGTAGCCCGTCCCACCATCACTCCGTCTACGCCATATTCGTCGAATGCCCGTTGCACGTCCTCCCGGCATGCTATGTCACCGTTTCCTATTATCGGAATGCATATTCTCGGGTTCTCCTTCACCTTTCCTATCAAGGTCCAGTCGGCACTTCCCTGATACATCTGTGCACGTGTCCGTCCATGTATGGTCAGAGCCTGTATGCCAGTATCCTGAAGCCGCTCTGCCAGATCAGCGATAAACGGCGTCCCGTCAGGCAGGAACATACTTCCTTCGTCCCATGCCAGGCGAGTCTTCACCGTTACAGGCGTACCCGGAACGGCATCTACTACGGCCCGTGTGATGTCCAGCAGCAGAGGTACGTTCTGCAGCATTCCGCTGCCGGCCCCTTTTCCTGCAACCTTCCTTACCGGACAGCCAAAGTTCAGGTCCAGGACATCAGGGTGAGCCTCCTCTACTACGATCTGTGCAGCCCGACACATAGTATCCGGGTCTTTTCCGTATATCTGTATCGCCACAGGCCGTTCATCCTTCGAAACCTGCAGTTTTGCAATGCTCCTGTTCACCATGCGCACCAGCGCGTCCGAACTGACGAACTCCGAGTAGACCATCGCCGCCCCCATCCGCTTGCACAGCAGGCGGAAGCCGATGTCCGTGACATCCTCCATCGGAGCCAGCATCACCGGTCTGTCGCCCAGGTCAATCTTCCCTATCTTCATTTAAGGATCAGCAGCCAGTCAGTTACCTTTTGCCTTAAATGCCAGGGCATACATCTTCATCTGCTTCAGCATAGCCAGCAATCCGTTGGAACGGGTAGGGGAGAGGTGTTCACTCAGTCCGATCTCCTTTATGAAATACGGATCCGATGCCAGGATGTCATCTGGTGTCTGGTCGTTGTACACCCTGATTAGCAGAGCCACGATACCTTTTACTATCAAGGCATCACTTTCTGCCATGAACCTCACGCGTCCGTCTATAATGTCCGCCTGCAGCCACACGCGACTCTGGCACCCGTCAATCAGGTTCTGTTCCGTCTTGTACTTTTCGTCCAGGGGCTCCGCATCATTGCCCATGTCAATGAGCAGCTGGTATCGGTCCATCCAGTCGTCAAGTTCCCTGAACTCCTCTATTATTTCGTCCTGAATTTCGTCTATGGTCATGTCACTCCGTTATTTGTCGTCGTTGTATATCATCTGCAAGACACTCTGTCCTACCGCCTTCAGCACGGCAGGATCTATATTTTCGACAGTATCGTCCACCGTGTGCCACGTAGGACCGAAGCTGCTCGGGCCGTCCGTGCAGTACGGGACGACGTCTATACACGGAATCCCCGCTATCGTGTTCACGTTTATGTGATCATCTATCAAGGCTCCCCCCTCGCGCAGCTTGAAATAGTCACCGTATCCGATCTGTATTGCCAGGTTCCACAGCATGTCGACGATAGGCAAGGCATACTGCATGCTCATACTCTCGCGCGAGAACGACGTACCACGTCCGCCTACCATGTCCAGCAGTATACCATACCTCGCACTGTACGCCTCGCTTGCCGCCTGCTCAGCCCATGCACGGCTGCCCAGACACCACGTATCCTGTCCGTTCTCTTTTGGTTCCGCATCCTCCGCCCATTGCGGCAGCCCCATGTCCTCCGCGTCAAAGCAGATGAAGTCTATGCCATAGTTTTTCAGCGGCGTCCTGCTTAGGTTCCTTGCAATCTCCAGCATTACTGCCACGCCGCTGGCCCCGTCGTTCGCACCCGCTATCGGCGTATGGTGGTTACCCTTGTCCGGATCATTGTCAGCCCATGGACGGGTGTCCCAGTGAGCACAGACGATTACCCTGTCCTTAGCCCCAGGGTTGTGGCTTGCTATTATGTTCCGACATGTCAGCTGCTTCCCCTCCCATGTCGTTACTATCGCTTTCTGCTCTTTTACTACGCAGCCGTATGAGCCAAACATACGCATAATCCACATGGCGCACGAATCAGCCTCCTTCGTCCCTGTTATTCGCGGTCCGAAGCCACACTGCCTCACTATATGGCTCATGGCACTGTCCTCCTCAAACGTAGGACACGGACTAAGAGGAATCGTGTCCAGTCCTGTCCAGGTGTTCACCCTTGTCTTTCCCTTGCATCCGGCCATCAAGGCGATAATGCACGATACGGCAAGTAAAGACCAATAGCTATGCTTCATAATATACATGATGATAATTCCGGTAATATACAGTTTTACACGCCAACCTGCTGTACGGTCCTCATGACGCGGAGGAAGTTCTCGCCCCATATACCCCTCAGGTCGTCCTTGTTGAAACGCTTTCTCAGCAGGGCACGTGTCAAGTTGATCATTTCCCCGGCATGCGCCAGCCCGGTAATGCCGCCGTCGCCGTCAAAGTCCGAGCCGATACCCACGTTCTCGACCCCCATCACCTCAACGGCATGTAGCAGATGGGCCACGGCATCCTCTATCGTCGCTCTCCCGTCGGAGCGCAGGAACCCGTCATATAGCGTCACCTGCATCACACCGCCCCTTTTCGCCAAGGCCCTCATCTGCTCGTCAGTCAGGTTGCGCGGATGGTCGCATAGCATCCTGCAGCTCGAATGACTGCATACGACGGGCATGGACGAGATGTCCAGGGCATCATAGAAACTGCTCTCTGCGGCATGGCTCAGGTCAACCATCAGCCCCACACGGTTCATCTCCCTTATGACCTTCTCGCCGAAGTCGCTTACACCGCCATGCTCGTTGTTGCTCTTTCTTGCAGAGTCACAAATATCGTTGTCACCGTTATGGCACAGAGTCATATACACTATACCCCGGTCACGGAAATGCCGTATTCTATCCAGGTCAGTACCTATGGCATACCCGTTCTCTATTCCCGTCATTACGGCCAGGCGCCCTTCACCCTTTATACGATACAGGTCGTCAGGAGTGCGGGCCAGCGATACGACATCTTTGTTCAGCGAAACCATATCCCCTATCTGGCACAGGATATCATCCGCTTTCCGTGCCGCTTCGTCACTAGCCTCCGCCGTACGCGCACCCTGTGGGAGATAGGCAACCATTATACAAGCATCCAGTCCGCCATGCCTCATACGTGGCAAGGACACCAGACGCTCCTCGTCCGTTCCGAACTTCATTGGCGTGTCGCAATGCGAATCCACAGTCAGTATGCTACGGTGAATCCGTCTGGACTCAGCATACTCCGCAGCCTCGCCAACCAGCCATTCAAATATCGGCATCATGCAACGGTCACCGTTCATTATGAAAGACTCAGGATGCCATTGTACCCCCAGCACGCTTTTGTATTCGCAGCTTTCCACCGCCTCTATTACCCCGTCCGTGGCCCTGGCACAGACACGCAGCCGTGGTCCGGGATCTTGCACCGCCTGATGGTGGAACGAGTTTACGTACAGCCTCATCGGTCCATTCTCACGCCCCTTGCCGAATACAGAGAGCAGTATCGAGCCAGGCTCCACACTCACAGAGTGCGAGGCACAATGTCGCGCCAGGTCCTGGTCATGCTTCACCAGAGGCGCGTCACTATACTGGCTTGGCAGGTCCTGATACAGCGATCCGCCCGTTGCCGCCACCAGCATCTGTACACCCCGGCAGATACCCAGCATGGGAATCTGCCTGTCGAGAGCCATGCGTATGAGGCTCAGTTCAGCCATGTCTCTCTCGGCATTTATGACATGAAGCCCCGGAACAGGCTCCTGCCCCATCAGCAGCGGGTTCAGGTCACCGCCGCCGCTCAGGACAATGGCATCAACCTTCGATACGACCGCCAGCAGCGATTCCTCATCCGTGAACGGAGGGATTACCATCGGCGAGCCTCCAGCCTCCAGTACGCTCTGATAGTAAGCCTTCGCCAGTTCGCACCCCTTCTCGCCGAAGTTGCCGGTAATGCCAATGATAGGTCTCATCCTCAATCCGTTATTTTCTTCCAGTCCTCCTCCATTTCAGGTTTCTGCTCATTCTGCAGGTCCCCTATCGGCAACTCCTTCTTGATATTCTGGCTCAGCGATATCAGAGTCTCCGTGCTCACCACCCCGGGTATTTCCTGGATCCTGTCGTTCAGCAGGTCCATCAGGTTTGCATTGTCTTTGGCATACAGCTTTATCAGCATGGTATACGGACCCGTAGTAAAGTGGCACTCCACTATTTCCGGAATTTTGGAGAACTCCTCCACCACGCTCTTGTACATGCTGCCACGCTGCAACGTTATTCCCACATACGTACATGTGTTGTAGCCTAGGCTCACAGGATTTACGTGATACCCGCTGCCGACTATTACCCCCATGTCTATCAGGCGCTGCACACGCTGGTGTATGGCCGCCCGGCTCACACCGCATCTGGCCGCGACATCCTTGAACGGGATACGCGCGTTGTTGGAGATAATCTCCAGAATGTTCTTGTCCAGGGAATCTATCTTTTCCATATTTTTTGTTTTTATCAGTACAAAGATAATAAAAAAAAACGACAAGCATGGTTTGTGTATATACAAAAAACACCCAGCCGTTCATCCGAGACCCACGCCAATGTGGATGAAACGGTTGGGTGAATCTGCAATATTGCAGACTTTCTTACTTGACGATATCCAGCAGTTCTACCGTAAAGATCAGACAGGAGAAAGGCGGAATCTTACTCTGTTCCCTTGCACCGTAAGCCAGCTCCTGTGGGATATACAGTTCCCACTTGCTGCCCACGGGCATCATCTGCAGAGCCTCAGTCCAGCCCTTGATGACCTGGCCCACACCAAAGGTGGCAGGTTGCTTGCGTCTGTACGAACTGTCAAATACCGTACCGTTGATCAGGCGTCCCTCATAGTTCACCTTCACCTTCTGGTCCTTTGCAGGCTTTGCACCGGACCCCATCGTGATCACCTTGTACTGCAAGCCGCTTGCCGTCTGTTGTACACTGTCCTTCTTCAAGTTGGCCTTCAGGAATTCCTCCCCCTCTATACGGTTCTGCCCATACTTCTTTTCCATCGCAGTTCTTGTATAGAAATCCATATTCTTCTGTACAAGTACAATCGCCGAGTCTTTGGAAATATCGGCAGGCGTTTCCGTCAGCCCGTCCAGGAAACCTTTTACGAACAGTTCCCTGTCCATCGTGCATCCCGACTCGTCAACCTGTTTCGACAGGCCAGGCATTACACGCTTTACCACGTCGTCGTAGATTTCCATGCCGGCAATCCTGGCCTTGGCCTGTTTGTCGGCCACGGTCATCTCGCCCTGCCTGAAACCCTCCACGAACTGAGCCATATAAGTCGTGTCGACACCCTTCTGCTGCACCAGGTACGGCTTCAGGCCCTCAGTGTTGATGCGCCCCATCAGGTACGAGAATTTCCTTATGTCGATAGTATCGACCTTAGCCACGGCAGCCTTCTTGGCAGCCTTCTTCCTCGGCTTGGCCGCACCGGCCGTCAATGTCGCCATGGCAAGTAATATAAACAGACACTTCCTCATCATCTTTTCCTAATGTTTTTTAGTCTCCGTCCTGCTATTTAATCAGCTGTATGGTGAATACCAATGTGCTGAAAGGCTTTATCTTCTCTCCTGCCTGGTTCTCCCCGTAAGCCATGTCGGCAGGAATGTACACCTTCCATGTAGAGCCCGCAGGCATGTGAGTCAGGGCCTCCCTCCATCCTGGAATCACCTGGTTGGCCTGGAACTTCATCGGCAAATCAGCATTCATGTTGCTGTCAAACTCCGTACCGTCAATCAAGGTTCCGGCATAGCGTACCTCCACCGTGGACGTGTCCTCAGGCACAGCCCCGTCACCCTCGGTGATGACCTCATAGTACACACCCGTCGAGTCAATCTGCCTTACACCGTCCTTCTTGGCAATCTTCTTCATGAACTCCTCGTTCTTCTTCTTGTAGTCGCCAAACTTCTTTGCAGCCACACGAGCCTTTATGTCAGCCATCCCGTCCCTTGTATACATAGTAGCTACATCCATGCTCATCAAGGCACCCTTGCCGGTAGTACCGGCCACGAAACCGGCCACCAGGTTCTTGACGCTTATCGTCTGGGTACTGTCCTCTCCAAAGAGTTCCATGTTGATACCCTTTACCATCTGCTGCGAAATCTGCTGACCTATCTGCAGGCCGGCAAAATACGCAGTCTTGGCCTTGTCGTCACCGGCATTGACACCCTCGTTCAGACCCTTAATGAAGTCATCCATGTACTCCTCCGTCGTATCGACACCCATGCGCATGGTCAGATATTCTTTCAGACCCTGCGTCTGTGCGATGCCGAAAGCATAGCTCAGAGAGTCCAGATCATTCTTCAAGTCAGCCTTTGGAGTCCTGCCGCCGCAGGAAGCCATGATAGCCGCCGTAACTACGACAGCCCAAACAGAAATTTTCTTCATTTTACTTCAATTTATATTGTTTTGTATTTTTTTACAGAACCTTTATCAGCTCTACGTCAAATACCAAGGTAGCATAAGGCGGAATCGCAGCCCCCGCACCCTGCTCCCCATATCCCAGCAGATAAGGGATGTGGAAACGATACTTGGCCCCCTCCTTCATCAGTTGTACACCCTCCGTCCATCCCGGAATCACCTGGTTCAGCCCAAAGTCGGCAGGCTCGCCACGCTGGTAGCTGCTGTCAAACACCGTACCGTCCGTCAGCCTTCCCTCATAGTGGCACCTCACCCTGTCCGTAGCCTTTGGACTCTTTCCCGAGCCCTCCGTCAGCACCTCATACTGCAGTCCGCTGGCAGTCGTCGTGACCCCCTCTCGTCCCGCATTATTCTCAAGGTAAGCCTTTCCCGTCTCGATATTCTTCCTTGCCTCCCTTGCCTCCTTTTCCTGGAAATACCCGTTCAGCAGCTTCTGAGCCTCGGTAGCCGTCATCATCGTCTTCGCCCCGGACATCACGTCGCTTACACTCTGCGCAAACGCCTCCGTGCTGAAGTTCTCTATGTTCATACTCTTTATCTGTTGGCCGATTCCCAGGCCCAGGGCATAGCTTATCTTATCCATATACTTTATCAATCCAGGCAAAAAAAACAATTATCGGCTGCAAAGGTAGCAAATAAATCCGTAATCCATAATCCGCACGACACAATAATTCCCCCGTCGTAACAATTTTTTTGGAAAAATAAGCTATCTTTGCACCACTCAAACAAACAAATCCATGCCACAGAACGTCAAGATTCGCTGCCGCAACACCAACACGGTCATCAGCGTACCCAACGGCACCACTCTGCGCGAGTTGTACGAACGCTGCAACATCCACATGCAATACGGCCCCATGTGCGCCAGGGTAAACAACAAGGTCCAGGGAATCAACTACCGCTTCTACAACTCCAAGGACGTCGAGTTCATGGACATCACCACCGACAGCGGCATGCGCACCTACACCCGCAGCCTCTTCCTTGTCCTCGCCAAGGCCGTCGAAGACCTCTATCCCGGAGCCCGTCTCATCATCGGAGCCAGCGTCAGCCGCGGCTACTACTGCGAGCTGCGCATAGGCCGCGAAGTCACCGACCGTGACGCCCAAGCCATCGACGACCGCATGCACGAGATAGTCCGCATGGACAAGCACATCCACCGCGTCCAGTGCCCCATCGAGGAAGCCATCGAGCTATTCCGTTCCCGTGACATGGAGAGCAAGGCCAGGCTCCTTGAGAGCCAGCGCAACCTCTACGCCTACTACTACCGCCTTTGCGACACCATAGACTATTTCCACTCCTGCCTCCTTACCCGGACCTCCCAGCTGCACCTCTTCCAGGTCATCAGATACTACGACGGACTCCTCCTGCGGATTCCCTCGCAGAAAGACCCCGGCAAGCTCGAGGAGCTGGTCCCCCAGGAGAAGATGCTCAACGTCATCCGCGAATACCGGCGCTGGCAGGACATCCTCGGTGTACGCAACGCCGGAGACTTCAACGAAGCCGTCCTCAACGGCCGTGCCACCGAGCTCATCAACGTCAGCGAGGCACTCCAGGAGAAGAAACTCAACGAGATAGTCGACAATATCATCCAGAGCCGTGCCAGGATAGTCCTCGTTGCCGGTCCGTCGTCCAGCGGCAAGACCACCACCTCCAAGCGCCTTGCAATCCTTATGATGGCCTGTGGCGTACACCCCCACATCATCTCCACCGACGACTACTTCGTCAACCGCGTAGACACCCCCCGGGATGCCGACGGCAACTACGACTTCGAGTGCATCCAGGCCATAGACATTCCCCTGTTCAACCAGCACATGAACCAGCTGCTCTTCGGCCAGGAAGTCCTTCTGCCCCGCTACGACTTCAAGAAAGGCGAGCGCGTCTACGAAGACCGCCGTGTCAAGATAGGCACCGACGACATCATCATCCTCGAAGGCAACCACGCCCTCAACCCCATGCTCTCCCGTCAGATACCCGAGGCACAGAAATACCGCGTCTTCGTCAGCGCCCTCACCACCATCGCCCTCGACGACCACAACAACGTACCCACCATGGATATCCGCCTCCTTCGTCGCATCCTCCGCGACTACCGTTTCCGCGGATTCTCCGCACGCGACACCATCCGCCGCTGTCCCAGCGTTTCCGCAGGCGAGGAAAAATGGATTTTCCCCTATCAGGAATACGCCGACTCCACCTTCAACTCAGCCCTGCTGTACGAGCTGGCCGTCATCAAGGACCAGGTCATGCCCATCCTCGAGCAAGTCTGCGAACGCGAGGAAGAATACGCCGAGGCCAGCCGCCTTCGCAAGTTTCTCCGCTACTTCCGCAGCGTGCCGGCCGACCAGATACCCCCCACCTCACTCCTGCGCGAATACGCCGGCGGCAGCTCGTTCAAGTACTGACACACACTATACATATACAGGAACAATAAAAGGATACCGTTGCTTCGGTATCCTTTTATTGTTATCCACTCCGTCGTCTTGGCCGGAACCTAAACATACTCCTGCCAGCACTTGATCTGGATATCCTCCAGTCCCACACGGCAGAACGCCTCAATGAAGGCACTCGCCAGCCGCGCATTCGTAATCAGCGGAATGTTATGGTCGATAGCCCCGCGACGTATGCGATACCCGTTCGTCGTCTCACGCTTGCTATGGTTCTTCGGCACGTTCACGATCAAGTCTACCCTGTGTTCGGCAATCATCTGCATCACGTTCAGCTTGTCACACTTCACCTCGTCAGGCCATGCCACAGCCGTCGCCCTCACCCCGTTCGCCGCCAGGAAGTCAGCAGTCCCCTGGCTCGCATAGATTGGGAATCCCGCCTTCTGCAAGGCAATCGCCGCATCCAGCAGAGCCGCCTTCTCCTTCGTGCCGCCGCTCGACAACATCACACCCTTCTCCTTCGACGGAATCTTATACCCCGTCGCAATCATCGCGTTCAGCAGAGCCTCCTCAAACGTATCCCCCAGGCATCCCACCTCACCCGTCGAGCTCATGTCCACGCCCAGGATAGGATCCGCAGGACTCAGGCGGTTAAACGAGAACTGGCTCGCCTTCACGCCGATACGGTCGATGTCAAACACCGCACTGTCCGGCTTCTGGTACGGAGCCCCCAGCATGATACGCGTCGCCGTCTCAATCAAGTTACGCTTCAGCACCTTGCTCACAAACGGGAAGCTGCGGCTCGCACGCAAGTTACACTCGATGACCTTCACATCCCTCCCCTTGGCCAGGTACTGGATGTTGAACGGCCCCGAAATATTCAGCTCCTTGGCAATCGCACGCGAAATACGCTTTATCTGCCTCGTCGTCGCAAAGCTGATCTGCTGCGCCGGGAAACACATCGTGGCATCGCCGCTGTGCACACCGGCAAACTCAATATGCTCACTTATTCCATATTCCACAATCACACCGTTCTGAGCAACACCGTCAAACTCAATCTCGTTCGTCTCGCTCATGAACTCACTTATCACCACAGGGAACTCCTTGCTCACGTTCGCCGCCATCTTCAGGAACCTCTCCAGTTCCTCATCGTCATGGCACACGTTCATCGCGGCACCACTCAGCACATACGACGGCCTCACCAGCACAGGATATCCCACCTCCGCTATGAACCTCTTCACGTCCTCCATCGACGTCAGCGCACTCCATCGCGGCTGGTCTATACCCAGGTTGTCCAGCATGGCACTGAACTTGCCACGGTTCTCCGCCCTGTCAATGCTCACCGGGTTAGTACCCAGCACCGGCACCGCCTGTCGGAACAACTTCATCGCCAGGTTGTTCGGAATCTGTCCCCCCACCGACACGATTACCCCCGACGGCGACTCCAGATCAATCACGTCCATGACGCGCTCAAAGCTCAGTTCGTCAAAGTACAACCTGTCACACATATCATAGTCCGTGCTCACCGTCTCCGGGTTATAGTTTATCATTATAGACTTGTATCCCAGCTTGCGTGCAGTCTGCACCGCGTTCACCGAACACCAGTCAAACTCCACCGACGACCCTATACGATACGCCCCCGAGCCCAGCACTATCACACTCTTCGTGTTCTGGTAGTAATTCACGTCATACCCCTTCGCCGAGTACGTCATATACAAATAGTTCGTCAGCTCCGGATGCTCGCTCGCCACCGTCGCAATGCGCTTCACCGCAGGCACTATCCCCAGGCTCTTGCGATAGTTACGCACCGCAATGTTAGCCTTCTCCCACGTGATTCCATCCCTCTTGCCCACACATTTGGCAATCTGGAAGTCACTGAATCCCATCACCTTGGCCTCACGTAACATCTCCTCCGGAATCTCCTCCACGGCACCGAAAGCCTCCAACCTGTGCTTCTCCTCCACGATGTTCCTCAGCCTCTCGATGAACCACCCGTCAATCTTCGTCAGGTCCACGATACGCTCCACCGTGTAACCACGCTCCAGAGCCTCCGCTATCGCAAAGATACGCAAGTCCGTGGGGTTCGCCAGCTCATCATCCAGGTCCTCAAACCTCAGGCCGTCGTTGCATACAAAGCCATGCATCCCCTGTCCTATCATGCGCAATCCCTTCTGGATCAGTTCCTCGAACGAACGCCCTATGGACATAATCTCCCCCACCGACTTCATGCTCGACCCAATCTTGCGGCTCACGCCCGCAAACTTCGTCAAGTCCCATCGCGGAATCTTCGCAATCATATAGTCCAGCTGCGGAGCCACATACGCACTGTTGTCCGTACCCATCTCCCCAATCTGGTCCAACGTATATCCCAATGCAATCTTCGCTGCCACGAAAGCCAGCGGATACCCCGTTGCCTTCGACGCCAATGCCGACGAGCGGCTCAGTCTCGCATTGATCTCAATAATACGATAGTCATCCGTCACCGCGTCAAACGCATACTGTATGTTACACTCACCCACGATGTTCAAGTGCCTCACACACCTCACCGCTATATCCTGCAGCATCCTCACCTGGTCCTCCCTCAGCGAGCACGTCGGAGCCACCACTATCGACTCCCCCGTATGGATGCCCAGCGGATCAAAGTTCTCCATCGACGCCACCGTGAAGCAATGGTCGTTCGCGTCCCTTATCACCTCAAACTCAATCTCCTTCCATCCCTTCAGGCTCTCCTCCACCAGGATCTGCGGAGCAAACGTAAACGCACTCTCCGCAATCTCCCTGAACGTCGCCTCGTCAGGACAGATACCCGAGCCCAGTCCTCCCAAGGCATACGCACTCCTTATCATCACCGGGAACCCAATACGCCTTGCCGTCTCCACAGCCTCCTCCATCGACTCACATGCCTGCGATACAGGCACCTTCAGGTCAACCCTCTTCAGCTCCTTTACGAACAAGTCCCTGTCCTCCGTGTTCATTATAGCCTCGACACTCGTGCCCAGCACCTCCACGCCATACTTCTTCAGCGTGCCGTTCAGGTACAGCTCCGTGCCACAGTTCAGCGCCGTCTGCCCTCCGAAAGCCAGCAAGATGCCGTCCGGCCTCTCCTTCTTTATCACCTCCGTAACAAAAAAGGTATTGACAGGGAGGAAATAAACCTTATCTGCAATACCTTCGCTTGTTTGGATAGTCGCCACGTTCGGGTTAATCAGCACCGAGCCTATACCCTCCTCCCGTAGCGCCTTCAGCGCCTGCGAGCCCGAATAGTCAAATTCACCCGCCTGTCCTATCTTCAGGGCCCCCGACCCCAGGACAAGAACCTTCTTCAGTTGAGTCTTCATACAAAAAAGCAATAAAGTTAAGCCATTTCCAGCCGCAAAGGTACATAAAAAATAAACATTTGGAACGAAAATCCCCCACATATTTGTATCTTTGTCAAGAAAAAACACAAAACATACAAATATGGTAAGCATAATCATGGGCAGCACCAGCGACCTGCCAGTAATGGACCGTGCAGCATCCTTCCTCGACCAGATGCAGATTCCCTTTGAGCTCAACGCCCTCTCCGCCCATCGCACCCCCGCGGAAGTCGAGCAATTCGCCAGCAGCGCCCGAGAGCGCGGCATTCGCGTCATCATCGCCGGCGCCGGCATGTCCGCCGCCCTCCCCGGCGTCATCGCCGCCAACACCACCATCCCCGTCATCGGCGTTCCTGTCAAAGGCATGCTCGACGGCCTCGACGCCATGCTCAGCATCATCCAGATGCCCCCCGGCATCCCCGTCGCCACAGTAGGCATAGACGCTGCTCTCAATGCCGCCATCCTCGCCGCCCAGATCCTCGCCCTCGGCGACCCCGACCTCGCAGCCAGGCTCCAGGCATACAAGGACAGCCTCAAGCAGAAGATCGTAAAAGCCAACCAAGACCTCGCCCAGGTAAAATACAAATACAAGCAAAACTAACCCATAGGCAAAAAGGAAAATCCTCTTCAAAAATGACCAGACGCAAGACCCACGAAGTACACATAGGCCAGCTCCGCATCGGCGGCACCAACCCCGTCGCCGTCCAGAGCATGACCACCTGCTCCACCATGGACACCGACGGCTGCATCCGGCAGGCCATCCGCATCATTCAGGCCGGCGGCCAGCTCGTCCGCCTCACCACCCAAGGCACCCGCGAAGCCGACAACCTTCGCAACATCAAGGCAGGCCTCTCACGGCTCGGCTACGGTCACATCCCCCTCTGCGCCGACGTCCATTTCAACCCCAACGTCGCCGACCTCGCCGCCACCATCGTCGAGAAAGTCCGCATCAACCCCGGCAACTACGTCGATCCCGCCCGTCAGTTCAAGCACCTCCAGTACACCGATGCCGAATACGCCAACGAGCTCCAGCGCCTCGACCAGCGCTTCTGCCAGTTCCTCGACATCTGTCGCGCCCACCACACCGCCATTCGCATAGGCGTCAACCACGGCTCCCTCTCCGACCGCATTATGTCCCGTTACGGCGACACCCCCGGCGGCATCGTCGAGAGCTGCATGGAATTCCTCCGCATCGCCCAGCGCGAACAATACCCCGACATCGTCGTCAGCATCAAAGCCTCCAATACCGTCGTCATGGTACAAAGCGTCCGCCTCCTCTGCCAGCAGATGGAAAACGAAGGCATGGACTACCCCCTCCACCTCGGTGTCACCGAAGCAGGCGAAGGCGAAGACGGCCGTCTCAAGAGCGCCGTCGGCATCGGCGCCCTCCTCATCGACGGCATCGGCGACACCATCCGCGTCAGTCTCAGCGAGGAACCCGAAGCCGAGATACCAGTCGCCAAAAGCATCCTCCAGGCAGCCCGCGTCCAGATCACCAAGACCGAGTACATCTCATGCCCCGGCTGCGGCCGCACCCTCTACGACCTCCAGGACACCATACGCCGCATCAAGGCCGCCATCGCCCAACGCGCCCAGCAAGACCCACGCTACAACACCCTCAAGATAGGCATCATGGGCTGCATCG
>DFKL01000084.1 GCA_002373535.1 Prevotellaceae bacterium UBA3646
CCTTCTCCAACTGCAGGAAGTCGTCAAGGAATGGTATTTCCTCGAGGGCGCGAGCTCCGTAGAAATAGTGCATGGGGCGCTTGCGGTCTTCGTCCTTGACACCATGTCCCTTGAGCATGTGCATAATCTGTGCGCGCAGGGGGGCCATACCGGCTCCGCCGCCTACCCATATCATCTCGCGACCTGAGCCATACACTGGTCGGAATTCTCCGTATGGGCCTGACATGATGACTTTGTCACCGGGCTTGAGGTTGAAGATGTAGGATGATGCGATGCCGGGATTGACATCCATGAAACCGGGTCCCTGGTCCTTGGGCTTGAAGGGTGGCGTGGCTATGCGGACGTTGAGGGTGATAATGTCGCCCTCGTCTGGATAGTTGGCCATCGAATATGCACGGATGGTATCGGTGGGATTGGTACACTTGAGGTTGAAAAGTCCGAACTTTTCCCATGCGGGGAGGTAAGTCTCGCCTATTAGTTCGCGGTCGTACTGTGCATAGTCGATGCAGTCGAATGCGGGTATTCGGATCTGTGCGTAGGATCCTGGCTCGAAGTCCATGTGTTCGCCTGGGGGCAGGGCAACTTTGTATTCCTTGATAAAGGTGGCGACGTTCTTGTTGCCGATGACGGTGCATTCCCACTCCTTGACGCCCATTACGCTGTCGTCTATCTTGACGTCAAGGTCGCCCTTGACTTTGCACTGGCAGCCGAGTCGCCAGTTCTCCTTGATCTGCTTACGTGTGAAATGACCTTTTTCCGAGTCGAGGATTTCACCGCCTCCGCCTGGTACCTGGAGCTTGCACTGGCCGCATGATCCTTTGCCGCCGCAGGCGCTGGGAAGGAAGATGCCTTGCTCGGAGAGGGTGCTGAGGAGTGAGGCTCCCTGCCCTACGGAGAGCTTTTCCTTTCCGTTGATTGTAATTGTCACGTTGCCACTGGGTGACAGGTATCTCTTTGCTACGAGCAGGATGGCTACCAGGATGAGTATGATGCCAAGGAATACTCCAATGCTCGCTAATATCAAATTTATGTCCATTGTATATTCTCTCCTGTTCGTTAAAATTTAATATTCAGTCCTGAGAAGCACATGAATGCCATTGCCATGAGACCTACGGTGATGAATGTTATCCCGAGTCCCTGCAGGGGCTTGGGTACATCGGTGTAGGCCATCTTCTCACGGATGGCGGCAAGGCCTACGATGGCGAGGAGCCAGCCAATACCGCTGCCAAGGGCATAAGCAACGCAGTCACCTATGCCACCGATGTACTGTGCATTGGTTTCTTCCATGCCTATGCGCTGCTGCATGAACAATGATGCTCCCATGATGGCGCAGTTGACGGCGATGAGTGGCAGGAAGATACCGAGTGATGCGTAGAGAGAGGGGCTGAAGCGTTCAACTATCATCTCCACGAGCTGTACCATTCCGGCTATAACTGCAATGAACAGGATGAATGCAAGGAAACTGAGGTCTACGCCCTCGACTATACAGTCTGGGCCGAGGACCTTGGTCTGCAACAGGTAGTCTACGGGGACGGTGACTAGCAGTACGAATGTTACGGCGACGCCAAGTCCCAGTGCGGTCTTTACGTTCTTTGATACTGCCAGATATGAGCACATACCCAGGAAGAAGGCAAAGATCATGTTGTCCACGAATATTGAGCGGACGAATAGTTCAAGCATGTGTTCCATTTTACTGTTCCTCCTTGTTTAGTGAGCGGTGTGCCCAGATTACACATCCTACGATTATCAATGACATTGCGGGCATGACCATCATGCCGTTGTTCATGTACCAGCCACCGTTGACTGCATACCAGCTGTCGGGTATTACCTGTATGTCGAAGAGTCTGCCTGATCCGAAGAGCTCACGGACGAAACCTACGACGACGAGTACCCAGGCATACCCGAGGCCGTTGCCAAGGCCGTCCAGGGTCGATGCCCATGGGCCGTTCTGCATGGCGAAGGCTTCAAGGCGTCCCATCAGGATGCAGTTGGTGATGATAAGGCCGACATATACGCTGAGCTGTACGCTGACGTCGTAGACGAAAGCTTTGAGCAACTGGCTGACTATTGTTACGAGCGCTGCTACGACGACAAGCTGTACGATAATTCGTATGCGGTTGGGGATAGTCTTGCGCAACAGGGATATCACGAGGTTGGACATGGCCGTGATGACTGTCACACTCAGGCCCATGATAATTGCCGGCTTGAGCTGACTGGTAACGGCCAGGGCTGAACATATGCCGAGTACCTGTACAGTTACAGGATTGTTGAGATTAAGCGGATTAGAGAATGCTGCCTTATTCTCGTCTGAAAATAGTTTCATATTCTTTATTCCTCCTTATTTATTATTTATGAATGTGTCGTATGCGCCCAGACCATCCTTGATCATATTGGCTACGCCGTTGCTGGTAAGGGTCGCTCCTGTCACACCGTCGATCTGGTAGGGACCTTTCTTGGGCGTGCCATTCTTGACTACGGTTAGAGCTATGCCTTCAATGCCGTCGGCAAAAAGGGGCTTGCCGATGAACTGCTCCTGGAATGGGCGGTCACCGATAAGCGCGCCAAGACCTGCGGTCTCGCCTTCGTGATAGAAGTATGTACCAAGTACGGTCTGCTTGGCTTGGTCGATTGCGATGTAGCCCCAGAGACCGCCCCATAGGCCACGGCCTGTTACTGGGATGACATATGCGGGACTGCCGTCGGCGGCGGTTGCGGTGAATACGTGCAATTCGCCGGCCTTGACGGCACTGCCGTAGGTCGTCTTGAACTTACCGTCGTATGGTTTGAGCTGAAGGTTTTCCTTGTCCCAAAGGTTATCCTTTACATTCTGGTCGTATACCTCACCGACGTTGATTGATGCCTTATCGTAACCAAGGGCTGTAAGTATCTGCCCCTTGGTGTCGTTCTCGACATTGGCATTCTGTATACCGCTGAGCGAGCTGCTGACGAATGCGAGGAGGAAGGCCACGATGATTACCATGACGGCGGCATACGCTACGGTGTATGTGTTGCTGCCTGTATCCAGGCCTTTCTTCTTTGTAGCAGTCTGTGCCTCGGAGACTGATTCTTCCTGAATATGGGTTTTGTCGGCCTGACAGACAGGACACTTATCGGGCATCTTGTCGGCCTCGAAGGTCTGACCACATATATTACATTTGAATTTTGCCATAATTGTGTGTCCTCCTTTTTATTTTGCTGCGCGCCTTGCACGCTTGTTGATATTTGTCTGTACTACACAGTAGTCTATGAGCGGTGCGAACAGGTTCATGAGCAGGATGGCGAGCATCATGCCTTC
>DFKL01000029.1 GCA_002373535.1 Prevotellaceae bacterium UBA3646
ATGACGCCAAGTGCCACCATTTCGGCTTTGCGTCCCACGATACGTAACACGCCATAGCCCATTACGTTGGTACCGGGGTCAATACCCAGGATTATCTTCTCTGCACCAGTATCCACAACGGGCATACGTGCTAATCTGTCATCGTTCCCTCCAGGCTGAGCCTGACTACTTCGTTCCTGGCATTGGAACGGATGGTTATCGTCTTGAGGAAATGGCCAGGAATCTTGCCGGTACCGTCGTACGTCACTTCGATGATGCCACGCTCGCCAGGCTTGACAGGTTGCTTGCTGTAGTTGGGGACGGTACAGCCGCATGATGCTATGGCCTGGTTTATGATCAGCGGAGCGCTGCCTGTGTTGGTGAAGGTATACTTGCATTTGCGTACCGGGGTGCTGCTGGCAAACTTTCCCAGATTGACACGCAGTGTGTCGAACTTGATCTCGGCATAGTTTTCTGCCCCTGCCGCTCCTGTTACCTTTACCTCGCTCCTGACGGTCTTGTGCTTCTGTGTCTGTGCCTGTACCTGTGTGCCGGCTGAAACCAGGACCGACAGGCAAAACAAGATCAAAGTCTTTTTCATATCCTTATCAGAATTTAAATTTCTGCCATGTGTTAATTATTCTATTGATAATTACATGTTTTCGTGCGCAAAGATACAAAAAACGCCCCATATCACCACGCGCGGGACGTTTTTTTTGCAAAATAAAGCCGTCAAATGACGAATGCAGGCTGGTAGCGGCCTTTCATTGTCATTGCGGACTCGTGGCATGGTGTCCTTGAAATTATGCCGGTATTAGTGATAATCGGTGAAAAAGTCGTATATTTGCGGTGGTATTAACTTAAAAAGATGTCTTGCCATGATTATTGACAGCGTGGGGCGCCTGGGATTTTACAGGTCCTTGAATCCGCTAATCGACTATGTGGTGGATTTTTTGTCCACGACTGACCTGGCCGCTTTGGAACCTGGCCGATATGAGATTTGTGGAGATCGTGTGTATGTAAACGTATGTACGCCTGGTGCCAAGTCCGCCAGCGAGGCTGTGGTGGAGTCGCACCGCAGGATGATTGACATCCATGTGCCTATTACTGCGGATGAGCAACAGGGGTTCGTGGCTGCCGACGTCCTGTCCGCCCAGCCTTATGATGAAGCTGGAGATTGCTGCCTGCATCCGGATACTCCGTCGACTTACTATACGTTGCCTGTGGGGCAGTTGGCAATTCACTTCCCCGGCGAGGGGCATAAGCCTGCAATATCGCCTTGTGGCCTGAAGAAGGCGATATTCAAAGTCCTGGACGTCTGAACGGTGACGTGGATGCTACAGTGATTCGCACTCCTTGAGCCAGGATTCTGCCGATGCGTCGCTGGGCATCCGCCAGTCTCCGCGCGGTGACAGGGAGCAACTGCCGACCTTGGGGCCGTCTGGAAGGCAGGAGCGTTTGAACTGTTGTGAGAAGAACCTGCGGAAGAAGGTTGTAAGCCACTTCTTGATGGTTTCGTCTGTATATTTCCCCGAGAATGCCTGTCGGGCAAGCATGTAGGTCTTGCTTGGCCGGAATCCCCAGCGCAAGGTGTAGTACAGGAAGAAGTCGTGAAGTTCGTATGGACCTACCAGGTCCTCGGTCTTCTGGGTTATTTCGCCCCGCTCGTCTGCTGGGATAAGTTCCGGTGATATAGGGGTGTCAACGATGTCGGTAAGTGTCGCCCGTGTGTTGTCGTCCGGAATTTCTGTGGCTATCCATTGGACGAGATAACGGACAAGGGTCTTGGGGACTGAGGCGTTTACGCCGTACATGCTCATGTGGTCGCCGTTGTACGTGGCCCAGCCGAGGGCGAGCTCGCTGAGGTCGCCGGTTCCGATGACAATGCCATTCATCTGGTTGGCGGCGTCCATAAGGATCTGTGTGCGTTCACGTGCCTGGCTGTTTTCGTATGTGGTGTCGTGGATATTGATGTCGTGGCCGATGTCGGCAAAGTGTTGTATACAGGCTTCGCGGATGCTGATTTCGCGTATGGTGATGCCGAGGTATTTCATCAGGTTGACGGCATTGGTATATGTGCGGTCGGTGGTTCCGAATCCTGGCATGGTGATTCCTACGATGCCGCGTCTGTTGAGCCCGAGCAGGTCGAATGCCTTGGCGCAGACGAGAAGTGCCAAGGTGCTGTCAAGTCCGCCGCTGATGCCGAGTACTGCAACCTGGCTGCCTGTATGCCTGAGCCTGTTTGCCAAGCCTTCCACCTGTATGTTAAATACTTCCTGACAGTGCCGGGCCAGCATGGAACCTGACGGGACGAACGGGTGTGGATCCACGTGGCGTGTGAGTTGGATGTGTGACTGTACCATCTGGTCGGTGACGGTGTGGAGAAATGTGCTGTCGTCGACTTCGCGCATGGATGCGCTGAATGTCGTGTTGCGACGACGCTCAGCGCGGATACGCTCGGTGTCAATCTCTGTCGTAATAAGTTGTGTTTCAATGCTGTTGCGCTGGCTGTGCTGAAGTATCGCTCCATTCTCGCATATCAGGGCTTTGCCTCCAAAGACGAGGTCCTGGGTACTTTCTCCGAAGCCTGCCGCGGCATATACGTATCCGCTGATGGTCCGGGCGCTTTGTTGCCTGAGTAGCGACTGGAGATAGTCGTACTTGCCGACGGCATCATTGTCGGCTGAGAGGTTGAGAATGATTTCTGCTCCTGCGAGCGTAAGCCTGCTGGAGGGCGGTATGGGTGCCCACAGGTCTTCACAGATCTCGATGCCAAAGGTACAGGTGGGTGTGTGGAACAGCTGCTGCTGTCCGAGGTGTATGGACTGTCCGCATATCAGTACGTTGCCCCGGGGTATATCTGTGGCTGGGAGGAACCAGCGTCTTTCGTAGTATTCACCGTAGTTGGGCAGGTATGTCTTGGGGACAAGGCCGATGAGCTTGCCTTTCTGAATCACGGCGGCGCAGTTGAGCAGGCATCCATGGTACGAAACGGGTGTCCCGACAACGGTGATGATGTCCATGCTGCGAGTGAAGTCCATCAGCTTCATCAGTGCAATCTCGGCCTCGTCGAGCAGAACCTGCTGCTGGAAGAGGTCTGCGCAGGTGTAGCCGGTAAGGCTGAGCTCGGGGGTTACGAGTATCTCGGCCTTCTGGTTCTGTGCCTGCAATATGAGGTTTTCTATCTGACGGACGTTCCAGTCGGGGTCTGCAATCCGTACCTGTGGTATTCCTGCCGCTACGCGTACTAAACCGTAATTCATGTCTTGATATAGTTGTGTTATTTAATCATGCTGACGGAACGCTTGACGAACTTGGTGAGTGCCTCTCCCTTGAGCATTCCGTTTTGCAGGAGGGCTATATCTATGAGTTGTGAGATCTTTTCGTTGTCGGGGTTTTCTATGCAGCTCTTGATAATCTCGTCGTCGGTATTGAGTACCAGATTGTATGTGTCTGGCATTTCGCCGTAGAAGGCCATGCCGGGGTTCATACGTGACATTTCCTTCATGCGACGCATGTACTCGCTCTGTGTGATCATGACGGGCAGCTGTCCGATGCCAAGGGCGCTGGTCTGTACGTTGAACTCTGTCTTGTCCATCTTTGGGAGCAATTCCTTGAAGGCGTTCTGCAGTTTCTCGGATTCTTCCTTGCCGAGCTCTGTGCCGGTACTGTCGTCCTTGACGATGAGACGGTCTATGACGTCGGCATCCACGCGGCTGAACGTGGTCTTCTCAAGCTTCTGCTCCAGCATGTTGATAAGCGGTGTGTCCAACTGGCCTTGCATGAGCAGGACGTTGTAGCCCTTGTTCCTGGCTGCCTCGATGTATGTGTACTGTGCCTCAGGATCCTGTGCGTAGAGGTATACAAGGTTACCGTCCTTGTTGGTCTGTGCGCTCTCTGTCAAGGTCTTGTACTCGTCCAGCGTGAAATATTTGCCGTCGGTATCCTTGAGCAGGAAGAACTGGCGGGCCTTGTCGTAGAACTGTTCTTCGCTGAGCATGCCGTAGTCGATGAAGATGCTGATGTCGTCCCACTTCTCCTCGAATTCCTTGCGCTCGTTCTTGAAGATGCTGTTGAGCCTGTCGGCGACTTTCTTGGTTATATACTGTGAGATTTTTTTTACGTTGGAGTCGCTCTGCAGGTAGCTGCGGCTTACGTTCAGGGGTATGTCCGGTGAATCGATTACGCCGTGCAGCAGTGTGAGGAATTCGGGTACGATGCCTTCAACCTGATCGGTGACGAATACCTGGTTGCAGTACAGTTGTATCTTGTTCCGCTGTATGTCCAACTGGTTCTTGATCTTCGGGAAGTAGAGGATGCCGGTGAGATTGAAGGGGTAGTCGACGTTGAGGTGTATCCAGAACAGGGGTTCGTCGGCCATCGGGTAGAGGTGACGGTAGAATTGCTTATAGTCCTCGTCCTTGAGATCGCCGGGTTTCCTGGTCCATAGCGGCTCGACGTCGTTGATGATTTCGTCCTCGTCCGTCTCGACGGATTTCTTCTGCTCTTCATCCCACTTTGTCTTCTTGCCGAAGGCGACAGGTACGGCGAGGAAGTGACAGTATTTCTTGAGCAGTCCCTCGAGTTTCCACTTGTCCAGAAATTCCTCGCAGTCCTCGCTAATGTGCATCACTATGTCGGTGCCGCGGTCTGCCTTGTCTGTCTCTTCGATGGTGTATTCGGGTGAGCCGTCGCAGCTCCACTTGACTGCCGGGGCATCCTTATATGACTTGGTAATGATGTCTACGCGGTCACTGACCATAAAGGAACTGTAGAAACCTAGTCCGAAGTGACCGATAATCTGGGTGGCGTCGTCCTTGTACTTGTCCAGGAAGTCGTTGGCTCCGCTGAAGGCTATCTGGTTGATGTATTTGTCTATCTCGTCGGCTGTCATGCCTATGCCACGGTCGCTGACGGTGATTGTCTTTGCTTCCTTGTCAAAGCTGACGGTAACCTTGAGCTCGCCAAGCTCGCCCTTGAATTCGCCTTTGCCTTCGAGGGTCTTGAGCTTCTGTGTGGCGTCTACGGCATTGCTTACTATCTCACGCAGGAATATCTCGTGGTCGCTGTAGAGGAACTTCTTGATTACGGGGAAGATGTTTTCGGTGGTTACTCCTATATTTCCTTGTTTCATAGTTGTAATATGTATTTTAGATTGTTATTATCCTGGTCTTTGAAGTCTTTGATGTCTTTGCTGGGCCTGTATGCAGAAGTCTCTCGCATAGCGGGTCCTCGACGAGTCGCTGTATTGCGCGTCGTAGCGGGCGTGCTCCGTATTGGACGTCGTATCCTTGTTCGGCTATACGGGCGCGTGTCTCTGCCTTCAGGCGAAGGGTGTAGCCCATCTCCTTGACGCGACGCTGCAGCGGCTTAAGCTCGATGTCTGCTATCTTGTCTATGTCGTCGCGGCTGAGCTGACCGAAATAGACTATGTCGTCGAGTCGGTTGAGAAACTCGGGCGAGAACTGTTTCTTGACGGCTTTCTGTATTATCTCCTGGACGCGTGTGTCGTCGTAACCGTCGTTTTTCCGGTCGCTTGTGTTGAATCCGACGGTATTCTGGAATTCCTTGGCCTGTCTGGTCCCGCAATTGCTGGTCATTATGATGACTGTGTTGCGAAAATCGATGGTGGTGCCGTTGCCATCGGTGAGGCGTCCTTCGTCCATGACTTGGAGCAGGACATTGAAGATGTCTGTATGTGCCTTCTCAATCTCGTCCAGCAGGACTATGCTGTATGGCTTACGCCTGACGCGTTCGGTGAGTTGTCCGCCTTCTTCGTATCCCACGTATCCCGGAGGGGCTCCGGTCATCCTGCTGACGGTATGTTTCTCTCCGTATTCGCTCATGTCTACGCGTATCAGGCTTGCCTCGCTGCCGAACATCTCGAGTGCAAGGCGCTTGGCGAGGTATGTCTTGCCTACACCGGTGGGGCCGACGAACAGGAAACTGCCGATGGGACGGTTGGGGTCTTTGAGACCTACACGGCTCCTCTGTATTGCGCGGGCAACACGGCTGACTGCCTGGCGTTGACCGATGATGCTCTGGTTGAGTGACTCCTCGAGCCTGACGAGACGCTTGTGCTCTTTGCTTCCTATGCGCTCGACCGGTATGCCGCTCATTATACTGACGACGCCGGCGACGTCCTGAGCGTCTACGGTGGTGTCTTTGTCGTCCTGCATTTCTGCCCAGCGCCGGGTCATCATGTGGAGTATATTTTCCTTTTCCTGTATTTCGTCTCGCAGGTCGGCTGCGGTCTCGTAATTCTGTTCCTCAATTGCCATGTCCTTGCGTTCTTTCATGGCTTGCAGCTCTTGTTCCAAATCCTGTATCTCCTGGTTTACGGGGACGTTGCCTATATGTACGCGTGCTCCTGCCTCGTCCATGGCGTCTATGGCCTTGTCAGGGAAACTGCGGTCGCTGATATAGCGGGCTGTAAGGCGTACACAGGATCTGAGGGCTTCGTCTGTGTAGCGGACGTTGTGATATTTCTCGTATGCCGGTCGTAACTGCATGAGTATCTGCAGCGTCTCTTCGTGTGTGGTCTCTGCCACCATGACTTTCTGGAAACGACGGTCAAGGGCTCCGTCCTTTTCTATGGTCTTGCGGAATTCGTCTATGGTAGTGGCACCTATGCACTGAATCTGGCCTCGTGACAGTGCCGGCTTCATCATGTTTGCCGCATCCATGCTGCCACTGGCACCGCCGGCTCCGATAATGGTATGGATCTCGTCTATGAAGATGATTACGTCGGGGTTGTTTTCGAGTTCGGTAATGATGTTCTTCAGCCGCTCCTCGAACTGGCCACGGTATTTGGTTCCTGCCACGACTCCGGCCATGTCCAGGGTGACGATGCGCTTGTCCCAAAGCAGTCGTGCAACGCGACGCTGGTCTATGCGCTGGGCAAGCCCCTCGACGATGGCGCTCTTGCCTACACCGGGTTCTCCGATAAGGATAGGGTTGTTCTTCTTGCGGCGTGTGAGTATCTGTACGACGCGCTCTATCTCTTTTTCACGGCCTACCACAGGGTCGAGCTTGCCTTCATGCGCCATCTTGGTGAGGTCTGTACCGAAGTTGTCCAGGACTGGCGTCTTGCTCTTGCCGGCGGACGGTTGCTTCGTGTTGTCTTCCCTGTCTGCGTCTGCTCCGCTCATTTCGAATTGCTTGTCGCCAGAAATCGTCTGGCCGTCGGAATATCTGTCAAGGGGTATCCCGCAGACCTTTTCCATCGTCAGACCGTGTTCCTGCAATATCCGTTGCAGGGTGCTCCCCTGATCCTTGACCATGGCTTTCAGCAGATGCTCTGTGTCTACGACGGCAGAATGCTGCGCCCTGGCTTCGAGTATGGTTAGCCGCATCAGGCGGTTGGCTTCGGCTGTAAGATCCATCTGCCGGCTGACATGGTTGCCTTTGTGCCCGTGCTCGCGGATGAAGCTTTCCAGGTGTAGCTTGAGTGACGTGAGGTCTGGTTGGATAGAGGTCATGATAGTCTTGGCCTTGCTGACATTTTGGCGCAGCATGGCCAGGAGCAGGTGTTCGGGTGACACAATGTCACAATCCGTGCGCTCGGCTTCTTCGCGAGAGAAACCGAACACGGTGTTCATATCGTCTGAAAATCTGTTGTCTGTTATCATTTAATATATATAGTGGATGGTTGTGTCTCTGATTTTTCTGATATTAATCAGCAATTTCCATGCCAAACTGTTGAATTATGTCTGATAAGATTTGGCAGTTTGCCATAAATGCATTACCTTTGCAGTCGGTTTCGGAGATATGCTTCAGGTGTGTCTGAAACAAAAAGGATGGTTCCGTAGCTCAGTCGGATCAGAGCAACAGCCTTCTAAGCTGTGGGTCCCGGGTTCGAGCCCCGGCGGAATCACTGGAAAGCCTCCTTACGGGGGCTTTTTTCGTCTCTGTCATGCGGTCTCTATCTCCAGTCCTATTTTCAAAAGTGTGTCTATAGCGTTGAGTATGGCAACTTTCTGCACCGTCGTCGTCTTTCCGATCAGGAAGTATCCCGGCTTGATGAAGATGTGGTTTCTGATGTATCTTCGCTTTAGTGTCTCGTCTGTATGTATGACCGGATTGCGTCCTACTTTCAGGTCAAGGCTGACAATCCGCTCCGGACCTATCTCTTTTATTGCAGAATGAAATGTCGCCTGATTGTTTCTTCGCTGTATCATCCTGCCGTCTGGGAGGATGATTCGCATGGTGCGTCTCTTCCTGCCTTCCCAACGGATGAGCTGTTCCTCGGTCATCCTGGATTTCCTGCGTTCAATGTTCCTGCGTTCGGTAGTCCTTATTATTCCTGCTATGTGTGTCAGCAGGGCTTGCGGAACAGGATAGTCCAGGTCGCAGAGTACATTGTAGGTTTTCTTGAGGTCGCCGAGCTTCATTGGTAGTCGTCCTTTCTGTTTGGGTTCCTGGGGAACCATCCTCGCATTACGCGCTTGCGCTGTTCGAATATTTCGAGGACGCTCCATAGGGACGAGCATCCGGCAATGCCGATAACCGAGGCTGTCAATATGTCTGACACGAACAGGGATATTATCAGAAGGGTCGTGCCGACGATGGCAAATACGGGCCAGCATCTGACACCGAAGTAGTATTCCGACTTTATGACTATCGGATGAAACAGTCCGATGATGAGGAATGTTATTACTGCAATGATGAGTCCTTCGAAGTACATTTGTATTACATGATTTTTAAGTTGTCTGCGATGTCTGATGCGGTCATGCTGTACTGGCCATACAGCGAAGCGGCCTTGTCTCCGGCAAGTGCATGGAACGATACTCCAAGTATGGCTGCGTCGACAGTGTCGTAACCTTGTGCAAGAAAGCCGAGGATGATGCCTGTAAGCACGTCGCCACTGCCTGCCGTAGCCATTCCGCTGTTGCCCCATGGACATAGGTAGGTCTGGCCTTGGGCGGCTATGGTTGTGCCGTGTCCTTTCATGACGAGCGTAACCCGGCTGAAATCCATACCGGACTTCTGCAGGCGTGCGAATTCGCCGGAATGTGGGGTTATTATTGTCTTGTCAGGGAGGTCTTTCCACCATCCGGGATTCATGGACAGGATGTTGAGTGCGTCTGCGTCTATGACGGTGGGGGTGTCGTAATGTCGTGCTATGAGAAGCTGGTCATGTACGGCAGTGGCTGTGGCCGGCTCCGTGCCAAGTCCGGGGCCTATGCCGAGAGCTTTGTATTGTATGAGGTCCGTTGCCTGTGTAAACATGACGGGGCTGCTGTCGTGCTGAATGACAGCTTCCGGCACGGTGACCTGCATTATGTCGTTGTTGCGTCGCGGGATGTGTACCGTGAGTTTTCCGGCCCCGCTGCGCATGAAGGCACGCGAGGCAAGGATGCAGGCTCCGGCCATTCCGTATTTTCCTGCTATGAGCAATGCATGGCCGAATGTTCCTTTGTGGCCGTCAACCGGCCTTGGCTTGAGCTTGTCATGCAGTGCGTCCAATGTGATTTCTTTCATCCAGGATGTCGTAATTATGGGCGTAAAGGTAATAGTTTAATTACAGAAACTGTGCATATTTTCAAATTAGAAATTAAAATTCCTGTCTTTTGACTCTTTTTTTCGTGAGGAAATGGTACATTCGTGTCGGTAAACCTATCTATAATGCAACAAAACATAACGATTGCGGATGCGCAGCAGATGGTAGACTCCTGGATCAGGAACTACGGAGTGCGGTATTTCAGTGAGTTGACCAATATGGCTGTCCTTACTGAGGAGGTCGGGGAGCTGGCACGTGTCATGTCGAGGAAATATGGGGACCAGTCTTTCAAGGAGGGTGAGAACAGGAATCCTGCAGACGAGATGGCTGACATCCTTTGGGTCCTGCTCTGTCTGGCCAATCAGACGGGTGTCGATTTGACTCAAGCTTTTATTGACAATATCCGTAAGAAAACATCGAGAGACAGGAATCGTCACGTCTGCAACCCAAAACTGCGGCCGTAAAACATACCTGTGTCATCATGAGCGCTCCTTGCCAAACTTGCCGGCAGATGTCGTTAATATCTGTTGCTGCAGTTTATGTAATCTTCGGGTTTTAAGCTTGATGGGAATATGTTCCTGAAGTGTCGCTTCATATCTTCGGGGTTGAGTCTGGCTCCAATGACGAGCGCTTGTCGGTAGAGTTCTGTCTTGTCCGTGTAATACAGACAATATGCAAGCGGCGCAACTGTCTGGCGTGCTATTTTCATGGATTCCTCGTTACTGTCGTCTTTTAATGCCGAATATAGGACAATGCCCAGGTAGTATGATGCCTGGTCGTAATATTCGCAATCCATGTATGCCAGTCCGATGAGTCGGGCGCTGTGGTAGTATTTCTCATTGTCTTGCAGGGCTGTCTCAAAACAGCGTCCTGCCTCTGTGGGCTTGCCTGATATGAGGTATATGTGGCCGAGAAGTATCTTGTAGTCTATAGGAAACTGCGGGTCGTTGGCTTTATTTGCGCTGTCCAGTGCGGATATAGCTTCGTCAAGGTTGCCGCAGTGTGCTTCGGTAAATGCCTGCTGTAGCAGGATCTGTGGCAGTTCCATGCTGTCGGGCGGACATGTTTCACGTGCGTGCCTAAGCTGGATGTTGGCTTCTTCGTATCGTTGCAGAAAACATAGGTTGACGGCAGAATGGTATAGTGTAAGCTCGTCGTCTGGCTGTCTGGCAAGTATCCTGTCGTAATGCTCCTGTGCCTCGGTATATCTTTCCTGTTGGCTGACGGAATAGGCGAGCGTGAGTAGTGCCTGTTGGTTGTCTGGCTCTATGGCCAGGGCAAATTCGCACGAATCCTCGGACTGTGCATATAGTTCCAGCTGTGCTTGCGCCTCTGCCAGGTTCAGCCATGACTCGATGTCGTAGGGGTCATTGTCCAGGGCTTTGTTGACCCATGGTATTGCTTCCTCGTATCTGCCCAGGTCATACAGGATGTCTCCCATCATGGTTACCGGTTCGCAGGAATCTGGGTGCAGTTCCAAGGCTCGCTTCGTGGCATCGATTGCCTTCTCGTCCTCTCCTTGTGTCATATAATAGTCGGCAAGGTCGCACAATTCGTCGGCATCAAGATAGATCCTGTGCCCATATTCCAGGTTGTACTCATATTGAGCAAGCAATTCCCGGAACTCCTCGCTTTCAAAATAACGGTCGTCGTCCATTATTTGCTTTCACGCAGTCCGACTGTCTTGTTGAATACCGGGTGCTGCGGTGTCGAATCGGGGTCTACGTTGTAGTATCCGATACGCTGGAACTGCAGGTAGCTGAACTGTGGCAGACCGGCAGCGTATTCCTCGACATAGGCTTTACGGTTGATATGCAGGGAGTCTGGATTGAGGAAGGGGCGCATTGCATCTATGCCGCGCACGCCGTTCTCGTTTTCGTATTGCTTGATGGCATCGCGGGGATTCTCGCACGTCCACAGGCAGGAGTATTCGCGTACTTCTGCCGGTATGCCGTGGCTGGCGCTGACCCAGTGCAGGGTCTTTCCCTTGATCTTGCGGTCGGCACCCGGCTGTCCGCTACGCGTTTCGGGGTCGTAAGTTGCATAGATGCAAGTGACGTTGCCCTCGGCATCGACGTCGTAGGGATGCTCTCCCTCCTCATTACATTTAATGATGTAGGCGTTCTTCAGTCGTACCTCCTTGCCGGGAGCCAGACGCA
>DFKL01000067.1 GCA_002373535.1 Prevotellaceae bacterium UBA3646
AGACTGTTCTGCCTCGTTTTCCTGTCTGGTTTCCGCCATGACAGCCTCATGGTCTTCCTGTACGGTCTTTGCAGTTATGGGGTCTTTTATTACGACACGCTCTTTCTCTTCGACGCGCGTCTGCCACAGTGTGTCGTATCTGACATCGTGGACGAAGACTGTGTCACAGACTTGCGTAACGGACATCTCCTGCCGTAGTGCCGTGGTGTTCAGCGACAGGCCGGCTACAATGCCGGCAAATGCTGCTGCCGGTGTGGCTATCCATCCCCAGTACGTGCCTCCGTGCTTACGCGGATTTGCAGGAACATGCAGGCCGGCATTTTGCCGTGCGGATGTCCGCACGGCAGACTGACGGATTCTATCTTCGGTCTTCATAGTGCTTTAGTTTTTCCTTTAGTATTCGTATTAATGTGTGCTGGCGTGATTTGACGGTTCCCTCTGGAATCTCCATTATCTGTGCAATCTGGCTTACGGTCATTTCCTCTTCGTAGCGTAGTGAGAATAGCATCCTGCTGTGTGCGTCCAGCTTGCCTAGTTCTTTTTGCAGTGCTTGGTCCAACGCCTTGTCGTCAATCTTGATTTCTATGTCATCGTCTTGTTCCTCGGCTTGAGTATATAGTGCATGATGTATGTATGCATCTGAATGTCCTGTGCGTCGGTACTCGTTCTTGACCAGGTTATAGGCAATGCAGAACAGCCATGTCTTGAAATCCCGGTCGTGTCTGTATCTCTCCCTGTTTGCCCACACTCGCATGAATGTATCCTGGGTAAGGTCTGCGGCTCTTTCTTCGTCACCCCTCAGCTGGCGTAGCAGGAATCCCATCAGCCGTCGGCTGTGGCGATGATAGAGCTCGTCAAAAGCCCTTTCACAGCTCTTTGCTGCAATCCTGTGCATCAGTTCGTCGTCTGACAGCGTGGATGTGTCTTTGGAAAACAGAAAATGTACCATTTTCATTTGTTGTTCCAGAATTCCAGCGTCTGTTCCATCATTTTCTTTCTCTCCGGATGGACATTGCATCTCTTGACGCATGTATTGAGTATGTCGTACAGGCGTCTTGCCTCTTTGTCCTCGCCGTTCTTGCGGAACTTGTCTATCAGGTGTGCAAGCAAGGCCACGTTGTTCATATCCATGCGGTCGCTGCTTTCCCACGAATCGTGGACCAGGTCCGGCTCGGCAAGGTATTCCAGATGATATACGTCCCTGACGTTGTGCATTGCTACGGCAAAGTTGTCGTACTTGTGATTGCTGTATCTCAGCAGTAGTCCTTCGTTGTACAGGCTGTCTTCGTCCGTAACCCTCCTGTTGGCGTGGTCGGAAAAGAAATAGACGGGTCTGTCGGTTTTCTCTATTAACTGCCTGACAATGTCTCCCAGGAAGTAATCACCCCAGTCCTGTCCGTATTTGCCATAGTTGCTAAAGTCGGGGTATTCGACAGATTCTATATTCATTTCTTTCCATAGGTGACTGGCAAACTCTTTTTTGAACAGGAACGGCTCTGGGACGATGGTCACGTCTTTGCGTATGCCCAGAGCTTCCTGTAGCATTTTCATGGGTATCAGGCAGTTGTCTCCGTTGCCAAAGTATATCCCGTCCTGTGCAATGCTCTGGAGCATGTTCCAGTTATAGCGCATGATCCTCTCGGGAATTGCTTTCTTCGTGTATGCAAGCCTGAACAGTTCGCTTATCTTTGTCTCTGGTATCTTGTCTGCATTGAGCCATGCCTGGGCGGCAAGGTAGGTGATGTCTTCGCTACATGCGTCGTCGGGTATCTGTCCTATGGCGCGAAGGAGGTTGGTGCCATTGATGGCAGCAGAGTCAGTCTTCAGACAGAAGCGGCATTTGCTCAGATTCAGGACATAACTGTCCGGTACGGCTGCCTCCATGCGACGTATGACATCGGCGGTAGCTGATGTGTCCTGGTCGTCTTTCCATGCGTCTGTAAACATGTCGTGGTAAAATGTGGCGCGGAACAGGTTGCGCCACCCCCATTGGTCCTTTGGGTCGGCATTCACTTTCTCCTGCCATGCCTGTGCCTGCTGTCCGTACCATTCGGCCTCATGCTGGTTTGCAACTATGGATTCTATTGTCTCTGCTTTCTGTCCGTTGCACAGCGTGGTATATGCCAGGGCAAGGACGAGGAGTAATTTCTTGTTCATGGTTTGCTTGTTTTGTATTTGTCTGTCGAGTGCGCTCTCATATAGGCATACACACAAAAGACGAAACCGTTTGCCAGACAGGCGTAAAAATACGGAAAAAATGAATCGGGACATACTCTTATGAGCATATCCCGACTGACAGTATGTGATTTATACCTAAAGGATGTTTTTTTGTGCCGTTTATGTCTTTCTTGTCTAACGCTTGTTGCTTGCGACGTCCTCCATCTCCAGGGCACTGCCTGTCGTGATATTGGTGTCCTCAGGACTGACAATCGTTATTACTGTGCCGCGTCCCGACGCTTGTCGCATGTCATCGCAGATTGTGCTGATTCGCAAGATGCCTTTTTCTACGGTGTAGCGCAGGCTTGAGGAGTCTGCCGGCTCCTGTGTGTTGACCATTATGCTGTATTCGTTGCCTTTTATGACGCGGATACGTGCCGGTACATTTACGCTGACCTTGCTGAATGGTGCCACCTTCTGGGGCTCTGCACTTGCGGCGGCTGCCATCATGATGGCGCACGCCATAATCATAATCTTTTTCATTAGTTCAATCTTTTTACCTCGTAGGTCTGGGCCTACCATTTTTGTGTTTTCTTTGTCTGTGTACCCGTGAATGTGTTTGTTTGTGTTTTCCTGTGTTCCCGACGCTTCGGGATGGGTACTTTCGTGTTTTACGTTGCAAAGATAATGCCATATTAATATATATGGTGTAGGGAAAACACTATTTTGTATGGGGATTTTCCCTTTTATTGATGTAGGTCAATATCAGGTGCCAAAATGGCATGTCTTGGGGGTGTGGCGGAAAAAACAGTGCCAGAAGATATATAAATAAATAAGGTGGGAACAAAAAAATCAGCAAAAAAGATAAAAAAGTCAGGTAAATATTTGGTGGGTAATCAAAAATGTCTTACTTTTGCATTCGCAATTCGGAGGGAGTCTCTGGCGAGAGACTCAATAAAACTTGCGACATTGTAATGGGCAATTAGCGCAGCTGGTTCAGAGCATCTCCCTTACAAGGAGAGGGTCGGGGGTTCGAATCCCTCATTGCCCACATTACGATGGCTCCTTAGCTCAACTGAA
>DFKL01000059.1 GCA_002373535.1 Prevotellaceae bacterium UBA3646
AGGTTGGCAAACGTGGGGCCGAACATGGGGTGGGTGCTGACGTAGCGCAGGCCTGTCTGCTGATAGTATTCCAGGAAACCGGTCTTCACGCTGCTGATATCGCTTATGATGGTGTCGCCGGGCAGGTGTGGGATGACGGTGTCGAAGACGCTGAGGGTGTTCTTGAGCGTAACGGCATTGATGACGAGCTCGGGACGGAACTCTTCGATTTCGTGTAGCGTGGTGAAGCGTCTGGTATTGTACAGGAAGCGCATCCGCCTGGGGTCTGCTTCGTATACTGCACACTCGTGGTCGAAACTCAGTACGTCGGTGAAGAAACTGCCCATCTTGCCGGCTCCCAGTATCAGGATTCTCATAATATAGTATTAGTGTGTGTGTTATTTGCTTACTACGTTGATCTGCTGGCGAACGGATTCTTCGTGTATGGACTCGAAGATCTTCTTGATGCAGTCTGAGTCGATGCCTTTGAGGGAGCCTTGTGCGGCGCGCTTGTCCAGTATCTCGCTATATCGCTTGGTCTGCACGACGGTGAGTCCGTTTTCTTTCTTGTACTGGCCTATCTCGCGCGATATGCCCATGCGGCGTGCCAACAGGTCGATTAGTTCGTTGTCTATCTCGTCTATCTGCTTGCGGAGGGTGCTGAGGGATGAGGTAAGGTCTACATTATCTCGTATGATGAGCATGGAGAGGATATAGTCGAGGACTTCGGGGGTCACTTGCTGGGAGGCATCACTCCAGGCTTTGTCGGGGTCGCAGTGGCTCTCGACTATCAGGCCGTTCATGCCGAGGTCCATGGCTTGCTGGCACAGGGGGGCTATAAGGTCCCTGCGGCCGCTGATGTGGCTTGGGTCACAGAAGACGGGAAGGCCGGGAAGGCGGCGATGAAGTTCTATCACTATCTGCCACATGGGTTGGTTGCGGTATAGTTTCTTCTCGTAGCTTGAAAAGCCTCGGTGAATGGCTCCAAGGCGCTTGATGCCTGCCTGGTTTATGCGTAACAGGGCGCCTATCCATAGTTCCAGGTCGGGGTTGACGGGGTTCTTGACAAGGACGGGGACGTCTATACCGGTGAGTGCATCGGCCAAGGATTGCATGGCAAAGGGGTTGGCGGTGGTGCGTGCTCCTATCCACAGTATGTCGATGCCGTACTTGAGTGCGAGTTCCACGTGTTCCGGCGTGGCGACCTCGGTGGCGGTAAGCATGCCTGTCTCTTGCTTGACGGATGCCATCCATGGGAGGGCTTTCTCGCCGTTGCCCTCAAAGCCTCCGGGCTTGGTGCGTGGCTTCCATATGCCTGCACGGAACATGTGGCAGCCTTTGCCTGCCAGCTGCATGGCTGTGTTCATGACCTGCTCCTCGGTCTCGGCGCTGCAGGGGCCGGCGATAACCATCGGGCGTTCGTTGTCGCTGGGTAGGTTGAGTGCAGTGAGTTCTAATTCCATTTTATTGTCTTTTGGTGTGTCTGTCTTGATTATCACTGGTGCGGTATGGCTGGGTCCTGTGTGGCGAAAAGGTGTCTTATACGCCGGATTGCCTCGACGAATCTGTCGTCCTTGGCGCACAGGCTGATGCGTATGTAGCGTGTTCCGTTGGTGCCGAATATCATTCCGGGGGTGATGAACACTCGGGCTTCTTGCAGGACGTGCTCAGTCAGCTGCTCGCTGTCGGCATAGTGGTCTGGGATGCGTCCCCACAGGAACATGCCTGCCTGGCTTGGGTCGAAGGTGCAGCCCATGAGGTGCATGATTTCCTCGGCATAGCGACGGCGGCGGGCGTAGTGTGCGATGTTGTATTCTGTGTGCCAGGCGTCGGTGTTGTCCATGGCTCTTGCTGCCGCGAGCTGTATGCCTCGGAAGGTGCCGCTGTCTATGTTGGACTTTATCTTCAGTGTCCACTGTATGAAGTCTTCATTGCCTGCCAGCATACCGACGCGCCATCCTGGCATATTGTGGCTCTTGGACATTGAGTTCAGTTCCATGCAGCAGGCCTTGGCTCCTGGTGTCTGCAGCAGGGAGTGTTTCTCGCCTTCGTTGAGGATAAACGAGTAGGGGTTGTCGTTTATGACTACGATGCCGTGTGTGCTGCCAAATTCCACTAGGCGTCGGAAGGTCTCGGGCCGTGCGCGGCCTCCGGTGGGCATGTTGGGGTAGTTGACCCACATGAGCTTTATATCGTCGTGGTCCGCAGCTAGTCGTTCCAGCTGTGCGAAGTCTGGCTGCCAGCCGTGGTCTGCCTGAAGGTCGTAGCTTATGACTCTGGCGCCAAGGATCTTGCTCAGTGAGGTGTAGGTGGGGTATCCGGGATTGGGGACGAGGACGCTCTCGCCGGGATTGACAAGGGCAAGCGTCGTGTGCAGGATGCCTTCCTTGGAGCCTATCAGGGGCAGGATTTCCTTGTCGGGATCGAGGGTGACGCCGTAGAAGCGCTGGTAGAAGCGTGACATGGCGCCACGAAGCTCGGGGGTGCCCATAGTTGGCTGGTAGCCGTGGGCGTCTGCCTGCCCGGCTACTTGACACAGTGTTTCTGTGGTCTCCTTGCTGGGGGGCATGTCGGGGCTGCCTATGGCGAGGGAGATGACGTCTCGGCCTTCGGCGTTCATTCGTGCTACTTCCTTGAGCTTGCGTGAAAAGTAGTATTCTTGTATCTGGTTCAATCTGTCGGCGGGGCGAATCATATCTGGCTTTTGTCGGTGTGTTATTTTTCTGAATATTGTCCCAGGTTCTGGAGTTCGTGTGTCAGCGGGGCTATGGCGTCTAAGGCCTGGCGGAAGCGTGTGCCGTCTGTGTAGGCTACGTCTATGTAGAACATGTATTGCCATTCCTTGCCTATTATGGGAAGAGACTGTATCTTGCTGAGGTTCAGCTT
>DFKL01000044.1 GCA_002373535.1 Prevotellaceae bacterium UBA3646
AACTTTCGGGGTTCACTTCATTTGGACATATCCTCATCTCTATCAGTCAGCCTTATCAGATAAGCGTCATACCCGCCTCCTTGCATTCTCTGCGCATCTCATCTGGCCAGATGCTGGACTGCGTCTCTCCGATATGTGCCTTATGCAGCAGTATCATGCACAGGCGACTCTGCCCTATTCCGCCGCCGATACTGAGTGGCAATGTTCCATTCAGGAGACGACGATGAAAATACAAGTTGCGACGCTCACCCTTTCCCTGGAGATCCAATTGTCGTTCCAAAGTCGCCTTGTCGACGCGTATTCCCATTGAGCTAAGCTCGATACTGCGTCCGAGGGTCGGATACCATATGAGCAGGTCTCCATTCAGGCCACGAAATCCGTCCTCGTTCGGTGTACTCCAATCATCATAGTCAGGCGCACGCATGTCATGCTCCTTACCGTCACTCAGTTTGCCTCCGATGCCAATAATAAATACTGCACCGTATTTCTTACATATCAGATCCTCTCGCTCCTTGGATGTCTTGCCTGGATACATGCGTACAAGTTCCTCACTATGGACAAAATGCACTTCCTCTGGAAGGAATGCCTCAAGCTGGGGATATGTCTCGCATATAAAAAACTCAGTACGAAGTATGGCACCATAAATTTTTTCTACAATTCGACGAAGGAATGTAAGATTACGCTGTTCGGCAGTCATAGTACGTTCCCAGTCCCACTGGTCTACGTACAGCGAATGAATATTGTCCAGTTCCTCGTCCGCACGTATTGCGTTCATGTCGGTAATAATGCCGTATCCCGGCTGAATGTCGTATTCTGCGAGAGTGACACGCTTCCATTTGGCCAGCGAATGTACAACCTCCGCAATACTCTCATTCATGTCCTTTATCGGAAAGGAAACCGGACGCTCGATACCATTCAGATCATCGTTCAGACCTAAGCCGCGTAGCACAAACAGCGGAGCAGTAACCCGACGCAAACGCAGCTCCGCACTAAGACTGTGAAGAAAAAAATCCTTGATTTTCTTGATTGCAAGTTCTGTTTGCTTCAAGTCAAGCGAAGAACGATAATCTGCAGGTTTTAGTAATTTGCTCATTGTATTTTTTGTCTTTTTGGCAACAAAGATAGGGCTTTTCCATGAATTTTGTAAGTTTTGTGTATAAAAATTTTATACTTTTGAAACGCTATTCAACAAAATATAACACCCAAATATCTTGCTTGCATAGTATTTATTAGTACATTTGCACAGCAAACCGAATACAAACCTTAACACATTATTCATTATGAAGACAATCAAGTTTTTTTTAATAGCAGCATCTGCCATTCTGATTATGGACAGTTGTGCAAGCAAAAAAGATCTGGTTGCTGCACAAAGCAAACTGGAGACATGTCAGGGCGACAACAACAATCTACAGATAGAACTGGCTAAATGTCAAGCACGGAATCAAGCGTTGGAAAACCAGATAGCAGAAAAGAATGCCGCAATTACAGAAATGAAGGAAGGCATGAAAGTCATGCAACAGACCTTGGACAACAGCATCAACCAAGGAGGTGCCAACATCAGCAAACTGGTTGACGAGATTAACTCAAGCAACAAGTACATCAAGCAACTGATTGACGCAAAGAGCAAGAGCGACAGCCTCAACCTGGCACTCAGCAACAGGTTGACTCGCTCGCTGAGCAAAGAGGAGCTGAAGGACGTTGACGTACAGGTGCTGAAAGGAGTAGTATACATAAGCCTTAACGACAACATGCTGTACAAGAGCGGCAGCTATGAGATCAGCCCCGCTGCCGGCGAGACGCTTTCCAAGATCGCCAAGATCATAACAGACTATAGTGACTACGAAGTCCTTGTCGAGGGAAACACGGACAATGTACCCATAAGCAAGACCAACATTCGCAACAACTGGGATCTGAGTGCCCTGCGTGCAAGCAGCGTAGTCCAGGAACTTCAGAACAAGTACAATGTCAACCCCAAGCGATTGAGTGCTGCCGGTCGTGGAGAGTATAACAACATTGCCGACAACGACACGGCCGAAGGACGTGCACGCAACCGCCGCACACAGATTATCATCACACCAAAGCTGGATCAATTCCTGGATTTGATCGATCAGGCGCCAACTGACGAAACCGAGTAATGAAACGACTGCTCATACTGCTCCTGTCTGCTGCCGTCATAACAGGATGCAAGGACAAGACTGTCCGACAAGAAACGGTCGTAGAAAAACAAGAGACGAGGTTGTCGCGCAAGTTGCCGGACTTGCATACGACAGATACCTGCAATGTCGGCAGCCACAGATATGTTTACACCATAGACCGCATCTCAAACGACTCACTTGGGTATGTAATTGACGAATTTGGAGACAAGTTCAGCGCGACAAAACTTACGATAGGTGTCGTGCGGGACGGGAACTCCCTGTTCAGGCATACATTTACCAAGGATAGTTTCAAGAAGTATCTGGACGAGGATTTCCTTGACAACAGCATCGTAGACGGCTGCCGCTTTATCCGTATAGAAGAAGGCAATGTATATTTCGAACTGGCGGTCAGCTATCCTGACAGCGACATGAGCCAACCGTTTGTGTTAGTCATTGCGCCGGATGGGAGTTACAAAGTCTCAAAAGACGACAGTCTGTTTGATGAAGAAGAAACATACACAGATGGAGTATAAATCAAGGAAGACACTTAACGAAAGACTTAACAGCACTGCTTTAAAGGCAGTGCTGTTTGATATGGATGGAGTGCTGTTTGACAGCATGAGGAACCACGCAGCAGCATGGATACAGGCAATGAAGCGTCACGACCTGCCCATGACTGTCAAGGATGTATATATGAACGAGGGACGCACAGGAGAGGGAACTATCAACATCTTTTCACGACGCTGTCTGGGACGGGATGCAACGGAACAGGAGATTCAGGATATCTACAAGGAAAAGAGTGACATCTTCAACACACTGCCCGAAGCTCAGCCGATAGAAGGTGCGGCCGAAGTTCTGGATAACGTGCGCAAACGGGGCCTGATGCGCATTATTGTTACAGGCAGCGGCCAAGTTTCACTGCTGAAACGCCTTGACGAATCCTACCCTGGACATTTTACCGAAGATACACTGGTGACAGCATTCGACGTAAAACACGGCAAGCCAAACCCGGAACCATACTTGAGGGGATTAGAAAAAGCAGGGCGGACCATTGGCCTTTCATCTCCGCTGCCTGCCAGTCAGGCAATAGTTATAGAAAATGCACCTTTGGGAGTACAGGCTGCCAAAGCCGCAGGAATATATTGCATCGCAGTCAACACAGGGCCTTTGGAAGACCAAGTCCTGTATGATGCCGGAGCAGATATAGTCCTGTCTGGAATGTCTGAGCTGGCAGATGAATTAGACACATAAGCATGCAAGACAGCAGAGGCCGGGAAATCAATCATCCCGGCCTCTGCTGTCTTGCTACTAAAAAAGACCTTCTACAGACGTGCTTTTATTGCTTCTGAATCCTTCTCATAGCCAGGCTTACCCAGCAAGGCAAACATATTCTTCTTGTAAGCCTCGACTCCAGGCTGGTCAAAAGGATTGACATTGAGAAGAAGTCCGCTGATACCACATCCCTTCTCAAACATATATATCAACTGCCCGATATGGTACTCATCGATGCAGTCGATCGTAAACTTGATATTAGGAACCCCACCGTCGACATGAGCAAGCTGAGTCCCCAGCTCGGCCATTTTGTTAACCTCGTCCACACGTTTGCCTGCAAGGAAATTAAGACCGTCCAGATTCTCTTCGTCGGCAGGCACACGCAATTCATAATTTGGTCGTGCCACGCTCAGTACAGTTTCAAATATCGTACGTTCACCATCCTGAATCCACTGCCCCATTGAATGCAAATCAGTAGTCAGATCCACACTGGCCGGGAATATACCCTTGCCGTCCTTACCTTCACTCTCTCCATAAAGCTGTTTCCACCATTCGCCTACATTATGCAGCTTAGGCTGATAATTCGCCAGGATTTCAATCTTTTTCCCAGCCTGGTACAAAGCATTACGCGTTGCTGCATATAATGCCGCCGGATTCTGAAGGAATGGAATGTCAATAGCAGTCTGAGCCTCCATATCCTGGGCTCCCTTGACCATTGCAGAAATATCAAAGCCTGCCACGGCCACAGGCAACAAACCGACCGGAGTCAGCACACTAAAACGCCCGCCGACATTATCTGGGATTATGAATGACTTATAGCCCTCTTTGTCTGCCATCGTACGGGCAGCGCCACGCTTGGCATCAGTTACGGCGACTATCACCTTTCGTGCTTCGTCCTTACCGCGCTGCTCCTCGCACAACGTCTTCAAAAGGCGGAATGTCAAGGCTGTCTCTGTCGTCGTACCGCTTTTACTTATATTTATGATACCAAAGCGTACACCCTTGAGATACTCTATAAGCTCGCTCAAATAGTCCTCACCAATGTTGTTTCCTGCAAAAAGGATACGCGGGAACTTGCTATCCTGCAACCAGCCGAATGAGTTGCCCAATGCATCAATAACCATGCGTGCACCCAGATAGCTGCCTCCTATACCGGCGACAACGACAGCCTCACAGTTTTCCTGCAAAGTCTTTGCACATGCATTTATTTCATCAATGAACTCCGGTGTAATACTGCTCGGAAGATGCAGCCAGCCTAGAAAACCGTTACCGGGGCAAGTACCGTCCTCCAATGCCTGCTGTGCTTCCGCAACCATACCCTCAAAGCCTTTGATTGCGGCATCACCGACGAATTGTGATGCCTTTGTAATGTCAAGTTTTACCATTTCTATTTGTATCTTGATTTGTTTTGTTATCTGAAAGCCTCACTCAGAAGCCTTATTTCAATACCTGGGCTGATATGCTCATACAAGATGTTGTATACGGCATCCAATATAGGCATATTGACATGCAAATGGCGATTTATATCCTTCATGCACTTTGTTCCGAAGTATCCTTCGGCAATCATCTCCATTTCCAACTGAGCGCTCTTCACGCTGTAGCCTTTGCCTATCATTGTGCCAAACACACGGTTTCGTGAGAAATTGCTATATCCGGTTACCAACAGGTCTCCCGTATACACGCTGTCTATTATGCTGCGTTCGGCCATCGGGTATACCGTCTGCAGAAAACGCTGCATCTCCTGTGCAGCATTGGCCATAAGCACAGCCTGGAAATTATCCCCGTACTTAAGTCCGTGACATATACCGGATGCAATACTGTAAACGTTTTTCAGGACACTGGCATATTCAATGCCAATGACATCCTGACTGACCTTGGTCTTTACATACTCGCTGCTACCCAGGTGTGAAGCAAATACCTCTGCCTTTTGAATATCTGCACACCCTATAGTCAGATAAGTAAGCCGGTTCAGGGCTACCTCCTCGGCGTGGCTTGGACCTCCTATAACGGCAAGATTTTCGTCAGGAACGTTGTATATCTGATGAAAATACTCGCTACATATAAGATTCTCGTCAGGAACGATCCCCTTGATTGCCGTGACGATAAAATTATCACGCAAGCGATACTTCAGCTTCTTCAAGTGTCCCTTCAGATAGGGAGACGGAGTCACGAATACCAACGTATGGCAATTAGACACCACCTCGTTGATGTCACTGGAGAAATGTATTCTGCTGATATCAAAGTGTACACTGGTCAGGTAAGCAGGATTATGTCCCAGACGCCTGAACTCCTCGATACGGTCTTCCCTGCGCTGGTACCACCATATCTCGTCTGTCTGCTCCAACAGCATCTTGGCTATGGCTGTTGCCCAGCTGCCGCCTCCCAGTACTGCAATCTTTCCTATCATAGTCAACTACACAATAAGCACTCAAGACATACTCAGACAAATCTGTCCTATACAGTCCATGTTGCAATTGTATCCTGGCTCGGTCTTTCTATTTGAAGCCTGTACTTCTTTATTACCTCTATAATCTGTTGTTGGATCTTGGCAGGAGAGACGCCTTGCAAAGTAGATACCAGATTGTATCCACACTTGCGCAGGACAGGAATTATTTCAGAAGGAACGCCCTTCTCCATGAACACCTCGTCCTTATCTCGTGGTGCCCTGACCTCAGGTTTCATCTGAGGAAACAACATTACCTCACCGATAGCAAACTTGCCTGTCATCAGCATTACGAGACGGTCAATGCCTATTCCTATGCCAAAGGTCGGAGGCATGCCATACTGCAATGCACGGAGGAAATCCTTGTCTATAATCATAGCCTCGTCATCACCCTTTTCCGAAAGTCGCATCTGTTCCATGAAGCGTTCCTCCTGATCAATAGGGTCATTCAGCTCACTATAGGCATTTGCAAGCTCCTTGCCGTTCACCATCAGTTCAAAGCGCTCTGTCAGACCAGGTTTGCTGCGGTGCATCTTCGTTAGCGGCGACATTTCTACGGGATAGTCCGTGATAAATGTAGGCTGGATGAAATCACCCTCGCAGGTCTCGCCGAATATTTCGTCTATCAACTTACCCTTACCCATAGTCTCGTCGACCTCTATGCCAAGCCTTACAGCCGTTTCACGAATCTCGTCCTCTGTCATTGGGTACAGGTCATATCCCGTCTTCTCTTTTATCGCATCCAGGATTGGAAGACGACGGAACGGAGCCTTGAATGAAATAATCCTGCCGTCAATCTCCACCTCCGGTTTTCCGTTAACGGCAGTACATATCTCCTCCAGCATCTTCTCAGTGAAATCCATACCCCAGTTCAGGTCCTTGTAGCTTATATACAACTCCATGCACGTAAATTCCGGGTTATGCGTCTTGTCCATACCCTCGTTACGGAAGTTCTTGCCAATCTCATACACACCCTCAAAGCCACCGACAATCAGACGCTTAAGGTACAATTCCGTTGCGATACGCATGTACATATCCTGATTAAGGGCGTTGAAGTGTGTCATGAACGGACGTGCACTTGCACCACCTGCAATACTCTGCAAGATCGGAGTCTCCACCTCGGTATATCCTGCAGTATCCAGGATATTACGCATAGTGCGGACAATTGCGGCACGCTTAATGAACGTATCCTTGACACCCTTGTTCACTATCAAGTCTACATAACGCTGACGATAGCGCAGCTCAGGGTCGTCAAAACTGTCATATACATTACCGTCGACGTCGGTCTTCACTATTGGCAACGGCTTCAGGCTCTTGCTGAGCAGCTTCAGTTCCATACAATGTATGCTGATCTCACCAGTCTTGGTACGGAACACATATCCCTTTACGCCTATAAAGTCACCCAGATCCAGGCATTTCTTGAAGACAACGTTGTAGAGGTCCTTGTTTTCCGTAGGACATATAGCGTCGCGCTGGACATATATCTGAATACGTCCCTTGCTGTCCTGTATCTCTGCAAATCCGGCCTTACCCATAATCCTGCGACCCATCATACGTCCTGCGACACTGACTACGGGACTGTTTTCCGGAGAGGCCGCCTCACGCACATCGTTGCCGTCCTCGTCCTTGCCAATTACAGGCAGGTCGACAAACGACGCGACAATATCCGCGCTCCATGCCGTCACAGGGTATTCTGCTGCAGGATAAGGCTCAATACCCATATCGCGCAGTGTCTGAAGATTATTCCTGCGAACTATTTCCTGTTCGCTGAGTTCCAAAATATTCATTTTATTACAATTTTTCAATATCCTATGATAATTCCTGACTTTTAGGCACTACACCATACCTGCCAGTCTCATGTTGTCCAGGACAACCATTGCAGCCATTGCCTCGACGATCGGCACGGCCCGTGGCAACACACAGGCATCATGCCGGCCACGCGCCTTCAGTTTGGCCGGATTGCCATGTATGTCAACAGTATCCTGCTCCATAAGTATGGTTGCGACCGGTTTGAAAGCAACCCTGAAATAGATATCCTCTCCATTGCTTATACCACCCTGGATACCACCCGAATTGTTGGTCTTGAGCCGGAACTTGCGACCTTTAGGACCATCCGGACTTCCTGGCAAAATGATATCGTTCTGTTGCGATCCCCTGAGATTCATGTGGCCGAATCCCAGGCCATACTCAAAGCCTTTGGCCGCATTGATCGAGAGCATTGCTCCACCTAACTGGGCATGCAACTTACCGAAACACGGCTCGCCCAAGCCTGTGGGGCATCCCTTTATGACACACGATATGACACCGCCTATCGTATCCCCGTCCCTCTTGACGTCAAGAATCAGCTCTGCCATGCGCCGTGCAGTATCTGCATCCGGACAGCGTACGTCATTACTGTCAATCAGTCCGAGGTCATAGTCCTGGTATGTCCCTGGCAATGCAATCTCACCGACCTGCTGGGTATAGGCATGTATGGATATACCCATGTCGCGCAGCACCAGCATTGCAAATGCCCCGCCTACTACACGACTTATTGTCTCACGCGCCGAACTGCGGCCTCCACCGCGATGGTCACGTATGCCATATTTCATGAAATACGTCATGTCGGCATGGCTCGGCCGGAACAGATCCTTCATGTTGTCATAGTCCTGACTGTGCTGATTACGGTTTTGTACGACAAAGCCTATCGGCTGGCCGGTAGTACGGCCGTCAAGGACCCCGGATAATATTTCCAGCCGGTCAGGTTCCTTACGCGCTGTCGTCACCCTGCTCTGACCTGGGCGACGACGATCCAGCTGCTGCTGGACGAACGCGGTGTCGACCTCTATTCCCGCAGGCATGCCGTCAATAATGCCACCGACCGCAACACCATGACTTTCACCGAAACTGGTTAGCCTGAATATATGTCCGAAAGTATTCAATCTATGCTTACAGCTAATACGTTCAATTGCAACCTCCGCAGCCATTGCAGCCGCCACCCCCGCAGCCTCCGCAACTGCCACACCCTCCTTGCGCATTCAAGTAGGACTCTATCTCCTTATTCGTAGCAATACGGTTCTCTATGACCTTGCCCTGAAACGTCAGTGGCTTGCCTGCCAAAGGATGATTCAGGTCTACCACCACGGTTTTGTCCGTAATCTTGACTACAGTACCGTTAAACTGTTCTCCTTCCGCATTTCTCAACGGGACTACAGCACCTTCGTAAACGTGGCCGTCATCCATTTTGCCCTCGACGAAGAAAGCCTCCGCAGGAATCTCCTGCACGCCCTCCGGTATGTATGGTCCGTAAGCCTCATCCTCACTGAGCTCTATACGAAAGTCCTGTCCGTCAGACAGAGAGACGAGCTGCTGCTCCAACGAATCCAGGACCATGTTCATCCCGCTGATGAAGTCAAAAGGCATATCATCTCTCGTCTCCTCGATAATCCGGACCTCCTTTTCCTCACCCATCGGAGCGTACAGTTTGTACTGGACTTTTATGTATCTGTTTTCCATATCTATAAATTTCGCGCCACAAATATACACAATATAAATGACAAATAAAAAGTGAAGCCTTAAAAATAATCCGCAGGCAAACAGAAAACGAAAACTTTTTGTATATTTGTACTTGATATATACACACAAGAGATGAGAAAACGACTATTTGCCGTCTTTTATGCAATCGTTCTATGCGTTGCATCACATGGACAGGAGTGTCCTAAACGCGAGTTCCGCGGAGCCTGGATACAATGCGTCAACGGCCAGTGGATGGGACTTGGCCGCGACAGGATGCAACAGATTCTGACATACCAGTTGGACGAGTTGCAGAAATGTGGGATAAATGCGATTATGTTTCAGGTCCGTGCAGAAGGTGATGCCCTGTACGAGAGTCATATCGAGCCCTGGAGCCGCTATCTGACAGGCCGTCAGGGACAGGCTCCCGATTTACGCTGGGATCCGCTGGAGTGGATGATTGGACAGTGCCACAGGCGTGGAATGGAATGCCACGCCTGGATTAACCCCTTCAGGGCAAAGACCAAATACACACACGAGCTCGCCCCCGGCCACCCTGCCGTATTACACCCCGAACGCTTCATCGAATATGACGGCCTGCTCATTTTTGATCCCGGCCTTCCGGAGAACCGCGAATACATCTACAGTGTATGCGTAGACATAGCAACCAGATATGACATCGACGGCCTGCACATGGACGACTACTTCTACCCATACCCCGTAGCAGGCCTGCCATTCCACGACGAAGCTTCGTACGCAAGATACGGTAAAGGAATGTCCCTGGGCGACTGGCGCCGGAACAACGTAAACACGTTCATACGCGACCTGCACCACATCCTTCGCCACGCAAAGCCATGGTGCAAGTTCGGTGTCAGCCCGTTTGGCATATACCATAACGAACGCAACGGCAATTCCATACCAGGCTCTGACACCAACGGCACCCAGAACTACGACGACCTGTATGCAGATGTCCTGTTGTGGCTGAAAAACGGATGGGTAGACTACAACCTGCCACAGATATACTGGCAGATAGGCAACAAGGCAGCCGACTACGACAAGCTTGTACGATGGTGGAGCCGTCACACATACAACCGGCCTCTATATATCGGGCAAGACGTTGAACGCACTGTAAAGTATCCCGACATCCAAGATTCTGGCAGCCACCAGATGAAGGCCAAATATTCCCTGCAGCGTACCCTGCCCGGCATAATGGGTTCATGCCAATGGTATGCCAAAGCCGTCGTAGACAACCCCGGTAATTACGGAACCATGCTTAGGCAAGTATACCATCGCCACCCAGCCCTCCAGCCGGAAATGCGCTGGATAGACAAGAAAGCTCCAGGCAAGCCACGCAACATCGCTATTCTTGCAAGCCCCCAAGGCCCGGTGATGACATGGAATGCACCAAAATCAAGAAAAGAGATGAACCGTGCTGTCTCGTATGCGATATATCGCAGCGACGATTCCGGGAAACTTGACACAAGGGACAGCCGCTATCTGGTAACCGTCACCAGGGACTGCAGCTATGTACTGCCAAAAGATGCCTTGGGACACACCTATGTAATCACCGCACTGGACCGCCTGCAGAACGAAAGCAAGGGTGTAAAGGTAAGGCTATAGCAGACAACACTATCTTAGAGGAAAAACATGAAAAGACTACTACTCTTCGCCATAGCGATACATATAGCCGCAGGGAATGCATTTTCCTGGGGCAACAAAGGACACGACACGACCTGCGCCATTGCGGCAAGACACCTGAGCAGGAAGGCCAGGTCAGCCGTCAGGAACCTCTTGGACGGCAAGACGATGGTATACTATGCCCCGTGGATGGACATGGCAAGCAACAACATCCCTCAGTACCAGAACACCAAGAGCTGGCACTACAAGAACATTGACGAAGACGAGACATTCGACAACGCCAGGATTAATCCCGACGGAGACATACTCATAGCCATAGAGTCACAAATCGCCACACTGCGGAATCCAGAATCTTCCGACGAAAGGAAATCACTCGCGCTTAAATTCCTGATACACCTTATCGGAGACCTGCATCAACCGTTGCACCTCGGACATCTCAGCGACTACGGCGGCAATACCTGGAAAGTGACGTTCTTCAACACAGATACCGACCTGCACACCGTATGGGACTCAAGACTGGTAGAAGCCGTACACAACTGGAGTCATACCGAATGGGCCGAGGAGCTGGATACGAGGAACGCCGAAGAGATTACGAGCCTGCAAGCCGGGACGCCACGAGACTGGGGACGCGAATCATATGAGATAGCCAGGGAAGTATACCGGGCGACACCGCAAGGTACCGACATATCCTATGCATACGTCATGAAGTGGACACCGGTAGTTGAAAGACAATTTCTGCGTGGAGGCCTGCGTCTGGCCAGTCTTCTCAACGAAATCTTCAAGTAACATGTGTAGGAATTGCATAGACGATGAACGGAAACATACATATAAAAGGCTCCAGGGTAAACAATCTTAAGAACATCGAACTGGATATTCCGCGCAACAAGCTAATCGTAATAACTGGAGTATCAGGCTCAGGCAAGTCGTCGCTGGCGTTTGACACACTATACGCAGAGGGGCAGCGACGTTATGTCGAGAGTCTGTCCAGCTACGCACGTCAGTTTCTTGGCCGGATGAGCAAGCCCGAATGCGACATCATCACAGGAATCCCGCCGGCAATCGCCATAGAACAGAAAGTAACCACGCGTAATCCGCGTAGTACCGTAGGTACTAGCACGGAGATCTATGAATACCTGCGTCTTTTGTATGCACGCATTGGCCGTACCTACAGTCCGGTCAGCGGCGACGAGGTAAAGTGCCAGGGAGTTGACGACGTCATAAAATGCGTGCAGGAATATCGCGAAGGCACACGTTTCATGGTAATGACCAGGGCTGCCATCGGAAAAGACGATGCAGGCCAGGTACTGGACAAGTATTTCAAACAAGGTTTTGCACGTATTGAGATTAACGGCGAACCACGACTTATAGAGGAAGTACTTGCCGGAGATACGCTGCGGACGACACTGAGACAAGACGGTACTGACGAAATATACCTGATTATCGACAGGCTAAGCGTAAGACAAGACAAGGAATCCGTTTCACGTCTTGCAGATTCTGTTGAAACAGCGTTCTACGAAGGCAACGGCGAAATGATGCTGCGAATCCTGCCGGCAGGAATCATGCATAGATTTTCCAACAGGTTTGAGTCAGACGGAATAGAATTCCACAAGCCCAGCGACCAGATGTTTGCATTCAACTCCCCGTTAGGCGCGTGTCCCGAATGCGAAGGCTACGGAAAGATAATAGGTATTGACGAGAAACTGGTCATTCCAAATTCCGCTCTCTCGTTGTACGAAGGCTGCGTACAATGCTGGCGTGGCGAGAAAATGGGCGAATGGAAAGACTGGTTTATTAGATTGAACAGCGAACGCGGATTTCCCGTACACAAGCCATATTACCAGCTCACACGCGAGGAAAAGGACTGGTTGTGGCATGGCAGCCCGGTATATACAAAATCAGGGACAAGAACGATAAAAGGAACCAATATACCAGACACCTGGAAACTGAGCGACGAGGAAAAAGAATGGGGGCTGGTCAGTATTGACGCCTTCTTTGAGATGCTGAAAGCCGGACAGTACAAGATACAAAACCGCGTCATGCTCGCCAGATACCGCGGCAAGACCACATGCCCCACATGCATGGGACGCAGGCTACGTAAGGAAGCAGAATATGTCCGCGTCGGCGGCAAGACTATTACCGATTTGGTGGAAATGCCCATTAGCGAACTGCAGACCTGGTTCGGTCATTTGCAGTTGGAAGAACAGGAAAGCAAGATTGCAGACATACTGCTGGCCGAGATAAACTCCAGGCTAAGGTTCCTGATGGATGTCGGACTTCCATATCTGACTCTGAACCGTCTCAGCAGCAGTCTGTCTGGAGGCGAAAGCCAGCGCATAAACCTGGCCACATCGCTCGGCAGCGCACTTGTTGGTAGCATGTACATCCTGGACGAACCCAGCATCGGACTGCACAGTCGCGATACTGAACGTCTGATAGGCGTACTGCGACAACTGCGCGATTTGGGCAACACCATAATTGTAGTAGAGCATGACGAGGAAATCATGCGTGCGGCAGACTGGATTATAGACATAGGACCGGATGCAGGAAGGCTGGGAGGAGAAGTCGTATACAGCGGTCCCTGCGATGCAGGTAAGATGAAATCCGGGAACAAGGAAATAAGATCCCACACATTAGACTACCTGTCAGGTACTGAGACCATAGACATACCGTCGTCGACCCGTCCCTGGAACAGATATATCGAAATCAAGGGAGCCCGCGCCAACAACCTGAAAGGTATTGACGTAAGATTCCCCCTCAACATAATAACCTGTGTTACGGGGGTCAGCGGCTCGGGCAAAAGCAGCCTTGTACGCGACATACTCTACAATGCCATGAGGCGTGAACTGGACCAGACAGGAGACCGTCCGGGAGAGTTCGCATCACTTACCGGAGATGTGGACGCCATACAGGCAGTAGAGTTTGTAGACCAGAACCCGATAGGAAAAAGCACACGCTCAAATCCGGTAACATACGTCAAGGCATGGGACGAGATACGCAAGCTGTTTGCATCACAGGCACTAAGCCAGCAGATGGGTTTCAGCGCAGCATACTTCAGTTTCAACACAGACGGAGGCAGATGCGAGGAATGCAAGGGCGAGGGAACAGTGACCGTAGAAATGCAGTTTATGGCAGACCTCGTCCTGGAATGCGAGTCATGCCATGGACGCCGCTTCAAGCAAGACATACTCGAGGTACGCTTTCACGGGAAAAACGTATATGATATCCTGGACATGACCGTGAACCAGGCCATCGAATTCTTCCAGGAACACGACGAAAGCAAAATTGCACGTCTCCTCAAGCCGCTGCAGGACGTAGGACTGGGATATATCAAGCTCGGTCAGAGCAGCAGCACGCTTTCCGGAGGAGAGAACCAACGCGTGAAGCTCGCATACTATCTGGGTATGGAAAAGCGCGTACCAACCATGTTCATCTTCGACGAGCCGACAACCGGCCTGCACTTTCACGACATCAAAAAGCTGCTTGACAGTCTCGACGCACTTGTCATGCGCGGTCACACCGTTGTTATAATCGAGCACAACCTGGACGTGATAAAGTGTGCCGACTGGGTAATCGATCTGGGACGCGAAGGCGGAGAGCAGGGAGGCAACCTTGTCGGTGCCGGCACGCCAAAAGAAATAGCCCATATAGCAGCAAGCTATACAGGCCAGTTCCTGAAGTCGAAATTCTAAATCCTAAGCCTCGCTGAACTCGTCCTTGCCGACACCGCACAAAGGACAAGTGAAATCCTCCGGAAGATCCTCAAAAGCAGTACCCGGCTCAATTCCGTTGTCAGGATCACCTACGGCAGGATCATACTCCCAGCCGCAGACATTACATACATATTTTGCCATAGCTAACAATTATTTATACGCCGTTGTAGCGTTGTTTAATAATTACTTCTTGTTCCTTTTGTAATAAAGCCCAACTCCAACCTTCAGGCCGAAGTTTGTTCCATATTTAATGTCATTGAGGCCAAGGTCGCAATATATCGCAGGCTCGATGCTGACATAGTGGTTCAGATAGAACGTATATCCCACCTGGGGACACAGCTGGATATAGTCACCCTTTGCGTCAGGATCGCTGTTACCGCCATGCTGGTACTGAAGCCCGCCACCTACATTCAGTCCGTTTTTCTTGAAACTATAGCGGAACAGGCCCTGCAACGTGGCAAAGTTGTTGCCCGCACCCTGATGCAGATAGCCAAATCGTCCGCCGACCATCCAGCCGTCAGCAACGAAATAGCCATAGCCGGCACTCACACCAAAATTGAACTTATGCGAGGCATAGCCGATACCTAACCCTGTGAGGCTTGCCTCACCATAATGAGTTCCCTTCTCAAACTGCGCATTTGCACCCGTAGTAACGACTGCAAGAAGCAATGCAACGATAACCTTTTTCATAATCGTCTGAGTTTGTGTTAATGATTAGTTTATCTTCCTTATTCTATATCTTTTCAATCCTGTCATAAAATACAACACACCAGCCACGACAGACGCCGCCACGCCAAAGACTATTGCGATGTCCTGTGGCAATCTCAGTCCTTCAGGCGCATAGATGATGTAACTCACACAGACAACCATCATGAACAAAGCAGGAACAAGCGTCAGCACAGCCATCATCTGGCCGCGGTTCCTCCTCAGCCATACCGTCGCAGTCCACAACATCACCATTGCCAAAGTCTGGTTGGTCCACGCAAAATAGCGCCACAATGCATCAAAATCCATAAGCATCAACATAGCAGCCACACCAAACATCGGCATACACAGGACCAGACGTTTTACGATACTCCTTTGGCTGACACCGATGATATCGGCAAGTATCAGCCTGGCACTGCGAAACGCAGTGTCACCACTGGTTATAGGAGCTGCCACTACACCAAGGACGGCCAATACAGATCCTACGACGCCAAGCCACGACGTGCTTATCTCTTTTACGACCAAAGCAGGATTACCGAGAGCCGCCAGCTTCTCATACGCCGTCTGGCCCGTCTCGCCAGGCAAACCGTCGGCAAACTTGATGGCGGCGGCAGCCCATATCAGTGCGACCACCCCCTCGGTTATCATCGCACCATAGAAAACGGGCCGGCCATACCTTTCATTCGTCATGCAACGCGACATCAGCGGACACTGCGTACCGTGGAACCCGCTTATCGCGCCACATGCAATCGTGACGAACAGCATCGGGAATATGGGATAGCCCTTGGGATGATGACTTACTGCCACGGCATCAGTCAGTTCCGGCAGATACCCGTCCTCGGTATAGATAGCATATCCTATACCTAATGCCATTACCAGCAGAGCCAGGCCGAACAGCGGATACACCTTGCCTATCAATTTGTCAATCGGCAGAAGCGTCGCCAGGATATAGTACAGGAAAATCAGTGATATCCAGAACACACTTCCCCACAGGAAGCCCCTGTCAGGAATCATACTGTCCAGGAGCGTGGCAGGCGTGATTACGAAAACGGCACCGACAAGGACCAGCAACACCAGCGATGCCAGACGCATCACATATCGCATTGCCGTCCCGAGGTTGTCGCCGACCAGTTCTGGCATGGATACACCGCCGTCACGTACACATATCATGCCACACATATAGTCATGTACGCCTCCGGCGAAAATACATCCCAAGACTATCCACAAATATGCCGCAGGGCCGAACAGGATACCCATGATGGCACCGAATATAGGACCTGTACCAGCTATATTCAGGAACTGCACGAGAAATACCCTCCACGGACTCATAGGCAGATAGTCAACCCCGTCCTGCTTGGCATAGCACGGCATCACGCTCCCCGCATCGGGAGAAAAGACCCTTTCCACCAACGAGCCGTAGATAATATAGCCAAGCAACAGGCAGACCAAGGCAAAGCTAAATGTTATCATTTCAAATTATATCTCAGGAATATTACGGACAATACGAATGTAAGCGAAAGGCCTGCAATATATCCGACATTGGCATCCAGCCCCAAGCCGTTACCCTTGTCGATCAATATAAAGCATGCACTTACCGCACACATGAAGACACCCGGCAGGAAACTTATCAGCCACGTCCATGAAGACGCATTCGGCCTGTGTCTCAGATAATGGGCAATCGTCAGGAACGTAAACGAGGCCAGTACCTGGTTAAGCCAGCTTACATAAAGCCACAGGACCTTGAACGACCCCACGTTAATCATCACGATGGCAATAGCGAAGAGAGGCAAGGACAACAATATCCTATGCACCACTGACTTCTGCGTAAAATGCGAAAAGTCCGCACATATTAGCCTTGCGGCACGAAAGGCACTTCCACCGGTACTCATCGGCGCAGCCACGATTCCCAGTACGGCCAATATCAGTCCGAAGCGTCCGAGCCAGTCGTTACATATCATATTGACGACAAGGGCCGGATTCATCTTCACTGTCTCCACCCCACCGTCCGTAACGACATGAGTCATGGCAAAATATAGTTTCTCGTAAGGAGTCTTCAGTGCAGCAGCCACCGAGCCGTAGACAGACTCCACATCAAGCGCGTCGGCAAACTTGATTGCGGCAAAAGCCCAGATCAATGCCACCACGCCCTCCGTAACCATGGCACCGTAAAAACAACGCAAGCCATATTTCTCGTTCTTTATGCAACGGGCCATCATTGGAGACTGCGTGGCATGGAACCCGCTGACCGCACCACATGCAATCGTGATGAACAACGCCGGGAACAACGGAGTATACGACGGATCCAGGGCAGACGGATAATGGTCACACAATGCCGAGGCAATCCCCGGGATGTCACCGTCGTTGGTAAAAATACCTACGCCAACCATCAAGGCCATCAGGAGCAAGGCAATACCGAAGACAGGATATATATTACCCATTATCTTGCTTATCGGGAACACCGTCACACATACATAGAACAACATCATTCCGGCCACCCAGTAGACGTAGGTACCCGGGACACCTGCGACCTGCACCGTCAAGCTGTCCATCAGGCCTGCGGGAATCAGCGTAAAACTTGCACCTACACACAACATCAGCACAAGGCTCACGATCCTCATCACCAGTCTGCATCCGCTGCCCAGTTCGTCGCCTATAATCTCCGGCAGCGAAGCACCGTTGCGCCTTATGCTTATCATTCCCGACATATAGTCGTGCATGGCACCGCCCAACAGGCAGCCGAACACTATCCACAGGAACGCAGCAGGCCCGTACAGCACACCCATCAACGCGCCGAAGATCGGCCCCGTACCGGCAATATTCAGGAACTGCACTGTAAACACTTTCCATACAGGCATAGGCACATAGTCGGCACCGTCCGTGTTAGTATAGCACGGAGTCTTCCGCCCTGTATCAGGACCGAACACACGCTCGACGAAGCCACCATACACAAAGTAGCCTGCGACCAAGACGAACAAAGCAATGACAAATGTACTCATATCTTACTTATACCTGATGCCTGCCTACGGCAAAATCACTTGCAAATATACGACTAACTTCCCAAAATAACAAATAATATTTGGAAAATCGCACACAAAGCAATACCTTTGCAGACATGAGAAAACCAACCATTCTACTTTTCGTCATACTATTATCCTGCCATGCCGTGGCAGCCGCCCCTGTCAAGTACGAGGTACGAGCCGTCTGGTACACCACCCTCATGGGTTTGGACTGGCCCAGGACACGGGCAACAGGCCCGGCAACCATGGAAGCCCAGAAACAAGAGCTGTGCCGCGACCTGGACAGGCTGCAGAAAGACGGCATAAACCTCGTTTACCTGCAGACCCGTACCCGCGGAGCCGTCATATATCCGTCAGCAATAGAACCCATGGAAGCCGTATTTACAGGCAAGTACGGCCAGTCTCCCGGCTACGACCCGCTGGCTTTTGCCGTCGAGGAATGCCACAGACGCGGAATGGAATGCCATGCATGGATAGTCACGATACCCTATGCCAGGATCGTAACGGCTCGGCAGCTCGGCAGCAAGACCATACTGCACACGAGCCCCTACCTTCTGTTCAGGCAGAACGACATGTACTACCTTGATCCATCACAGGAAGAGACCGGCGACTACCTGGCCGCCATATGCCGCGAGATAGCCGCCAACTACGATGTGGACGGCATACACTTCGACTACATCCGATACCCCGAGAACACCCCGTCCGACAGACAACAGTGGCGTCGTGACAACATCACCAGGATAGTCCGCAAACTGTTCCGCACTATCAAGTCCGAGAAGCCATGGCTGCGAGTATCATGCAGTCCCGTGGGGAAATACGACGATGTCAGCCGCTACCCCTCACGCGGATGGAACGCATACGGCACGGTCTTCCAGGATGCAGTCCAGTGGATGAAGGAAGGCATCATGGACATGATATCCCCCATGATGTACTTCAAGGGAGACCATTTCTACCCATTCTGTGCCGACTGGCAGGAACAAAGCCACGGCAAGCTGGTAGCCCCCGGTCTGGGCATATATTTCCTGCATCCTTCCGAAAAGGACTGGAATCTGACAGACGTCACGCGCGAACTGTGCTTCATACGCAGCCTCGGCATGCCAGGCGCAGCATATTTCCGTGCACGCTTTCTGCTGGACAATGTAAAAGGACTGGAAGACTGGATACGCGACTTCTACTACACCACTCCGGCCATTGTACCTCCCATGGTGCCGGACACACAGACTGCCGGCAGCAGGCCAGCCGCCACGACACGCAGCAGACGCCTCGTCCTGTACGCCTCCAGAGACTATCCAGTAGACACAACCGATCCCAATAACCTGGTCCGCGTATACTGGGGCGACGTACGATGGGACGAACTGACAAGACGCCTGTGGGGACTGAACCTCGCAGTAACCGAACTGGACGACTACGGTAACGAATCCGCCCCGCGCGACCTGACTCCTGCACCACGAAAGATTCCACACGACTTTGCCAAGCCATGAAGCAAATACTATTCATCATACTCCTGCTCTTTTCCGTCGGTGAGGGCAAGGCACAGATCAACGAACTGGTACGCTCCACACCTGAGGCAGAAGGCATTGCGTCACGCTATGTCAGACAGTTCCTGGACACACTGCTTACATTCAAGACGATGCAGATACACTCCTGCATCGTAGTCAGGCACGGACGAGTCATCGGAGAGATGTACCCCACCCCATGGTCCAGGGATAACAGCCACGCACTCTACTCCGCATCCAAGACATTCACCGCGGCAGCCGTAGGCATGTGCATCAGCGACAGCCTCATCACGCTCAACGACAGCATATACAGATACCTCGGCGAATATTTCCCCGAGGAAGCAAGCGACACGCTACGCTGCATTACGGTCCGGGACCTGCTTACCATGCAGAGCGGACTGCCCGTAGACACCAGGATGCGCACCGTGGAGACACAATGGCTCAGGTTCTACTTCGCGCAAAAGCCCCGCGACATGCCAGGCGTAAGATGGGCATACGACAGCATAGTGACATACATGCTGTCCGCCATCGTACAGAAAGTCACAGGCATGAAACTCATGGATTTCCTCAATAGACGACTGTTCATCCCACTGCATATCACCAAGGCAGCATGGGAGGAAAGTCCCGAAGGCATAAGCTGCGGAGGATGGGGCCTGTACCTCCAGCCTGAGTCGATGGCCAAGTTCGGTCAGCTGCTCCTTCAAGGCGGAGTATGGAAAGGAGTCAGCATCCTCGACACACAATGGGTAGCCGAGATGATGAAGGCACAAAGCGTAACCGGCAAGTACGGCTACCAGATGTGGCAGTGCACCTATCCCGGATGGGCCGAGGCCAACGGAGCCTACGGACAGTACATAGACGTCATTCCCGAAAAGGACATGGTCGTCGTCATCACCGGCTGCAACTACCAAGGCATACCACACCAGAAACTGATCAAGACCATCCTCGTATCACATTGCCAGAATAAGCCCGTAGCCGTAGTACGCAGGACACTGCACAGGAAAGTAAACGGACGCGTAGTCAAGACATACCAGCTTCCCAGCGACCAGGAACTCCTGCGCGAGGCACAGAAGAAATACTCCATCCCCACCGCAAAAGGCGCCGCATCGAGCCACCGGTGCATCCGCGACGTCACGATACACCTTGCACCCAACATCCTGGGCTGGCAGCGCGTTACCGTCAAGCCGTCCATGAATGGACTCAGCCTCAAGGTGACCGACACCGCCGACAAGACATACACCATCAGGCTGGGCAACAAGAAATGGACCGAAAGCACCATCACGGGACAACCCTATAACCCACGCCCCTTCCAGAACAATTTCAGCAATCTTCCCGACAAATGGAAGGTAGCAGGCTCATACGGATGGAGCAACGACGGAACACTCAACATACGCCTGTGCTACACAGACTGGTTCTCCGGAGCAGACCTCAGCATCAAGATTACCGGAGCCATGGCAAGCTTCACTGTCAAGCCAGCCGACTCCGGCAAGCGCATCGTGACCACAGGCTGGATCTTCAACTGACTACCGTCGCCTGACAAATGCAAAGTGGGCAGGAATGTCACCCGTCCTCACATCCCACAGCCTGACGCCGTCCGGCGAGAAGCAGTATAGCCTGCCTGGATTCACATAGTCACGTGCATCAGCCACCATTATCTGCCCGTTGTCCGGATTCACCGCCACCGAATAAGGCTTCCTTATCTTGCTGTCCGTACCGTCGGTGATGAAGTTCTGGCATACCAGTTCATGAGTCCTCACATTGACAATCCCGAACGTCATTACCGTCTCGTACGTCACATAGCTGAACTCACTCCCCACTATATAGAGCGAATCGCCGCACAATGCCATCGCACTGGCAGCCACATGATTTCCCGCAGGACTCCTCAACTCGTTTACGGCAGCCAGACTGCCAGGCCTGTCTATCCAATACAGCGAGGCCGGAGCATCATAGTAGTCACCGCGCGAGGAAACCCACAGCTGACCGAACCTGTCCGCGACGGCAAGGTGCAGGTTCACGGCTACTGGAATACGCCGCACCTCGGACATCGTAGCCAAGTCCACCACCGAGACCGTCCTCTCATAATTATTTACCATGTATCCGCCGCTGTTCGCAATATATGCATAGCCGTCCAGAATTGCAATACCGTCGGGCTGATACCCCACCAGGCAAGTATCCACCACCTGCAGCGTCGCCGTGTCGATACGCGCCACGTATCCCCGCTGCTTGTAATTGTCGTCTATCTGCACAGGCCCGGCATAGCTCGTCACATAGGCATAAGGTCCGTCAAAGGCCAGATACCTGCAATTCGGAATCTCAATCTGCCCCAGACGCCTGGCAGTACCAGCATCCATCACCTCCACCTTGTTGCTGCAGTTAATCACCGCCCACAGCCTGCTGCCATATACCTGCAAGTCATTGCCCACGTCACCCAGTTCCTTTACGACATCCGGATTGGCATTACCATATACATTACGCGTATACGTCGCACTGGCATAGTCATAGAAGTCCAGCGTACACTTGTTCGATCCCATGTTGCCCTCATTCAGCAGGTAGAACCCCGCAATGGGTCCGGATACGGCCTCACCAGCCTTCTCGGACTCAGACGGCCAGACAATCACATCCTGCCGGCAAGACACCGCCAGGAGCATTCCTGCACATAACACCGCACAAACCCACGACCTTCTCATAGCTCGACCCTTATTACACCCTTCCAGTTACGTCCCGGCATGGGATAGTTGGGCACCACGTCGTACTGCTGGTCAAACACGTTGTTGCACTCCAGCGTAAACATCATGCTCCTGAACCATTTCATAGCCCTCACACCCCGTTTCCCGTACAAAGTATAGCTGACGCTCAAGTCATGCGTATACCACGGCTGCTCATAGTTCTCCCTGATGTTCGAGCTCGAATGGTACCGCTCCCCCACATACACGAAAGCATAGTTCAGACCCAACTGCCTCCACCTCAGGTTACCCGTCGCCGATCCGCTGTGCCACGGGATATAGGCAATCTGGCCGCCGTATGTCCCGTAGTAAGGATCATTGTCCGAAGCATCAGTACGGTCCTGCGCACTCTGATATGTATAGTTGGCACACAGCACCAAGCTCCAGTCCCTGCGCCAGCGCATCACCGTCTGAGCCGTAGTCTCCACGCCCAGTATCCTCACCTTACCCACGTTCATCATCATCCAGCGATACTGCCCGCTACCCTTCGGCACGGCGATAATCTTGTTGTCTACCTTGTTATAATAGCCGTCCGCCTTGAACTCGAGATGACGGAACACGCCACGCCTCCAGTCATGCTGGTATATAAGTCCCACATCCAGCTGCTGCGTGTTCTCCGGTTTCAGGTTTATGCTGCCGACCTCCGTATAGTACAAGTCGTTGAACGTAGGCAGGCGGAAGATCTTCTTGTAGAAGAACCTCAGCGACAAGTCCGTATTGTCCTTTATCGGGTTGTACGAGACATAGACAGCCGGAGTCCAGCGGCTCAGCGCATCCCTTCCGTTCACCTGCGCCACCATCGTCTTGTCCCACACGTTCGTACCCAATACACTCGCCATGGCACGGAAGCGCCCCAGCTGATACTGCGTGGCAAACGCCAGCAGCAGCGTATGCCTCCTTGGATATGCAAAGTTCGCAAGGTTGGCATTCAGTGAGTTGAACTGATAGTCCGCCGACACGTTCAGCTCCCACCTTGGCAAGAGCTCAATGTTGTTAGCCATGCTGAAATACGCCTCGTTCTGCCGGAACCTGTTGTCCATCAGCATCGTCGTGGCATCAGGGTTCAGGTATCGCATCCAGTCATTGGCATATTTCCCCGACAGCTGGAACTTATACCGCCGGCTCACATGTTTTATCCAGCTGCCCTGAACGAACAGGTTACGGTCCCACTGGCGCTGGGCAAACCTCCACACATTGTTCACCACGGCCCCCGGTATGCCACGGTTGCTGTCATAATAGTATACCTTCACATTCCACGTACCGTCGTCAGTATTGCCGAACACGGCCCCCTCTATGCGGAAACTGCGCAAGTCACCGTTCTGGCGCACCGCCGTAGTGTCCCATGCCACCGTCCCCGACGGAAGCACACGCCTGTACCTGAAACTATATTTGCCGTCAGCCCCCGTATAGTCGGCACTCACCGTGGACGACACCCTCCTGCTCCACTTCTGTTCCCACACAATCACCGGACTTATCATACCAAAGCTGCCGCCCCTCAGCACGGCCCGGATGTTAAAGTTCTTTCCCTCCTCAAACTGCGGACGCCGCGTGCGTATATACACCGAGCCGCTCGTACCGAAATCCCTTGCAGGCTGGAAAATCTGTGCCTTCTGCCCGTTATACAAGGCTATCTCCTCGATATTCTCCATAGAGAAACGCCCCAGGTCCACAAGACCGTTCTGCGCATTGCCCAGTTGGATGCCGTCATAGAACACCCCCATGTGGTTCGTACCCATACTCCGCACATCCACGGTCTTCAGGCCGCCCACCCCACCATAGTCCTTTATCTGCACACCGCTGAAATAGCGCAAGGCGTCAGCCACCGAATGCGTACGCAATGCCTCCAGTCTCTCTCCGCCCAGCCGCTGGCTCGGCACTATCTCATCCCTCTGCCTGCCATAGACCGTAATCTCGCCCATGTCACTGCTCATAGCCACCGAATCCCTCTCCTGGGCAAAAGCCGGAAAAGGAAGTGCAATCACATACATCAACAGACACAAGACCCTCATCACGACACAGACCTATCTGTTTTTCCTCTGCGACGGACGGTTGGCCCTTCTCGTGCGGATGTCAGCCTTTTTCCTGGCAGCACCGCTGCCGTGGGCACCTGTAATATACTTCTTCTTCCTCGCCTTGGTCTTCACCTTCGAGTCCTCCCCCGCAGACCTGCCCCCCTTGGGACCGCCCTTGAAGGTAATCCCCCCCATGATTACCAGGTCAATATCATCACCGCCATAGTTAGCCATACACATCCGGATGTTTTAATGATGGAACAGACGTACGCCAGTAAACACCATGGCAATACCATACTTGTCACAAGTCTCAATCACATGGTCGTCCCGTACGCTTCCGCCTGCCTGTGCCACATACTCCACTCCCGACTTGTGAGCACGCTCAATGTTGTCTCCGAACG
>DFKL01000061.1 GCA_002373535.1 Prevotellaceae bacterium UBA3646
GAACACAGGTTTGTCACGAAGGCAATCATTGCAAAGAGAGCAATCATGACAATGATAGCACCCCATTGTTTTGCTTGTTTAGCCATAAATTAAGTTTGTTTAGTTTGTTTATTGAATAGTCTTATCTTTTTCCGAATACTGGAGTCCTTATTTCACGCCGAACTTGTAGACAGTCTTCTGCGTATATACTTCGCCCGGTTTTAGGACACAGCTGGGGAAATGCGGGTGGTTGGGGCTATCGGGGAAATGCTGTGCCTCAAAACACAGACCGGAGTACTTGCCAAACGTCGCGCCATGCTGGCCGCTGTAGCCGTCAGCCCAGTTATCAGAATAGAACTGTATCGCCGGCTCTGTCGTCCATGTCTCCATGGTACGACCGCTTTCCGGTTCCCACAATATAGCTGCGAGAGAGAGTTCGCCCGGTTCCTTCTTGTTGAGCACAAAACTGTGGTCATATCCGGCACCATTCCTTAATTGCTCATCTTCAACGGCTATATCCTTGCCGACAGGTTTCGGATTACGGAAGTCGAACGGTGTGCCCTCGACCTTAAGTATTTCACCAGTCGGGATAGAATCTGCATCAATGGGAACATAGAAATCGGCATTTATCCGTAAGATGCAGTCCAATTGAGACGGGGTAGGGGTGCCTATACCCGTCAAGGAAAAGAATCCATGACTTGTCATGTTTACTATCGTCTTCTTGTTTGTCGTCCCGCGATATTCAATGACCAGCTCGTTGTCGTCAGTTAGTGAGTACTTGACTGTCATGCTCAGCTCGCCAGGAAAGCCTTCCTCGTAATATGCCGACACATATCGCAGTACAAGTGCGTTGTCTTCTATCTGCTCTGCATCCCATACTCTGGCATGAAAACCGGTAGGGCCTCCATGCAGGTGGTTAGGACCATTATTGATCTTAAGATTGTATTCCTTGCCGTTCAGGGTAAACTTACCCTTACATATCCGGTTGCCATAGCGTCCGACGAGTGTACTCAGAAACGGCTCGGGACTGGATATGCAGTCCTGTATATTGTCATGTCCCTGTATAACATTGGCCATCTTGCCTTCCTTGTCAGGAACCATGATGGCCACCAGTGAACCTCCGTAATTCGTAATAGACACTTCCATGCCATTGGCGTTCGTAAGAGTGTACAGGTCCGTATCCTTGCCTTGTACGACTGCCTGAAAGTTTTCGCGCTTCAGTCCAGAAAGCAATGTTTTTTCCATTGAACGTATATTTATTATTGGTTTCATTTCAATGCAAATATAACAAAAAAGGACTAAAGTCCAAACTTTACCCTTGGAAAATTACAAGTGTGACAGAAAATCAGCGACTATAAAAGTACTTCCTCCTACAAAAATACTTCCTTCACCAACATTCCTTAGTGCACTTGCATATGCACTTGCCACATCGGGGAATGAATTGCCACTGAGTCCGCATTGCCCGGCAATGAGTGCAAACTGTCCGACTGGCATGGCTCTCTTGACGGAGGCCTGCGTGAAATAGTACCTTGCATCTGCCGGCAACATTTTCAATACTGTTGCGACATCTTTGTCCGATACCATACCTATTATAATATGTAAAGGATGTGGCAAAGTCTCAAGCTGCCTGGAAATATATTTCCATCCTCCTACATTATGTCCCGTATCACATATTACAAGCGGCTTCTTGCTGATAACCTGCCATCTGCCCATTAGACCCGTCATTTCACACACATGCATAAAACCGTATCTTACGGCATCGTCTGAAACGACTATTTCCGGATATGTCTCCCTGAGACATGCCAACGCTGTCAATATTGTGTCGGTATTGTGTTCCTGACAATAGCCTTTTAGCTCGGTTTCGTAATGCTTGTGCTCCTGCTCGTCGGCAAAACAGATTCTTGAGTCCAGTCTGTCTGCCGTCTCGGCAAATACATTCCTGACTTCCGTATTACCATTTGTCTCGCCAATGACTACCGGAATACCAGGTTTAATTATTCCTGCCTTTTCGCAAGCAATCTTTTCAAGCGTATCGCCGAGAAACTGTGTGTGATCAAAACTGATGTTTGTGATTACCGAAAGCAATGGCAATATTATGTTGGTGCAATCCAGCCTTCCTCCAAGACCTACTTCTATTACTGCGATGTCGACATTTGCCTCTTCGAAATATTTAAAGGCAAGAGCCGTCGTCACTTCAAAAAAACTTGGATGTAACGTTTCGAGGAAACTTCGCTCTTCCTCGACAAACCGGACTACACGTTCCTTTGGTATTTTCTTGCCGTTAACCCGGATCCGTTCCCTGAAGTCAACAAGGTGCGGACTCGTATACAACCCTACATTATATCCTGCAGACTGCAGGATTGCCGCCAACGTATGTGACACGCTCCCCTTGCCGTTTGTCCCGCCGACATGTATGGTCTTGTATTTACGATGCGGATTCCCGAAATGTCCGTCCAACAGGTACGTATTACATAATCCTTCCTTATACGCACCAGCCCCGATGTTTTGAAACAACGGGGCTGAATCGTAGAGATATTCTATCGCATCTTTATATGACATGTAATTTGCTTTTACAGATAATTATGAGAATATACTGCGGAATCTGTCGAAAAACGTCTTTCTTGTACTGGCAGACGGCTTGCAATTCTCACTGTGACGTAATTTTTCAAAAATCTCCTGTTCTTCCTTACTGAGGTGTTCCGGGATGTAAATTGTGATACGAACTATTTCGTCACCATATCCATGTCCGTAGTTTTGCAATGCCGGCATTCCTTTTCCACGAAGACGCAGGACCTTGCCAGACTGAGTACCTGGCTCTATCTTGACCTTTACTTTTCCGTCTATGGTCGGAATCTCCACACTGCCTCCCAAAACCGCAGTCGGGAGATCAAGCAGCAGGTTATATACAAGATCCATATCCTGCCTGTGCAACTCCGGGTGTGGCTCTACCTCTACCGCAACCTTTATGTCACCTGCATATCCGTTATTACGACCTGCATGACCCTTGCCCGGAACATTGAGAATCATTCCCGTATCCACACCGGCAGGAATCTTAACCTCTATCGTTTCGTCGCCGGCTACCACTCCAGTGCCTGAACATAGCTTACATTTGTTCTTGATCGTAGTGCCTACGCCTCCACATGTGTTGCATACGCTCTGTTGCTGCATACGTCCAAACATAGTGTTCATGGTACGTGAGACATAACCGGAGCCATGACACGTAGCACAAGTGTCAGTCTTGCCATCAACACTGCCAGTGCCATTACATTGCTTACAGGTCATATTCTTGTGTACCTTGAACTTCTTGACGGTACCGCTTGCTGCTTCCTCCAATGTCAGGCGAACCTTTATTCGCAGATCACCTCCATGGTGTTTCTGCGGGCCGCCATAGTTGCCTCCTGAACCGAAGAAACTGTCGAATCCGCCGGCTCCACCTCCCATATGTCCGCCAAAAATGTCGCCGAACATGCTGAAGATGTCATTCATGTCGAAACCTTGTCCGCCTCCGAAGCCGCCGTCTCCGCCCATACCGGAAAAGCCAAACTGGTCATAGCGTGCCCGTTTGTCCTTATCCCTAAGTATGTCGTATGCCTCTGCTGCTTCCTTAAACTTTTCCTCAGCTTCCTTGTTGCCTGGATTTCTGTCAGGATGATACTTTATGGCCAATTTCTTGTATGCAGATTTGATTTCCGCATCTGTCGCGTTTTTGGCCACACCAAGTACTTCATATGGATCCCTTTGTGCCATATTATTGAGGTTTAAGTATTTATCTGTATATTACATCCCGACAACCACCTGGCTGTGTCGGATTACTTTATCGTTCAACTTATAGCCTTTGAGTGTGCAATCGATGATTTTATTCTTCAATTCTTCACTTGGTGCCGGAACTTGTGCAATAGCCTCATGGAGGTCGACATTGAAGTCCTCACCTTCCGTCTCAATGGCCTTAACTCCCAGTTTCTCAAGTATTCCTGTGAATTTCTTACGTATCAACTCCACGCCTTCGACAACCGCACTGACATCGTCAGCCTTCTTCATCTGTTCAAGGGCGCGTTCCATATCATCCATTACAGGCAGGATTGCCTTTATCGTCTTTTCGCCTCCGTTGAGAATCAACTCGGCCTTTTCTGCCATCGTGCGCTTGCGGTAGTTGTCAAACTCGGCAATCTTGTACAACAACTGTCTTTTCAACTCGGCAATCTCCTCCTCCGCCTTGCTTGTAGAGTCCGTCCCTGCATCATCTTCAGTTTCCCGTGACGTATTTTCGCAGGATGTTTCTTCTTCTATTTCCTGACCATTGGCCTTTGAATCCAATTCCTCTTCTTTTTCAACTTTTTCCTTTGCCATATTCGTTAACTCGTTTATAACCTATTTACACATGAAGTGTGCCAAACGACAATTTGACACACTTCGTGACATAAAGACAAAGATACTATATACCGTACATCTTTGCCTTTAATTCCTTTATGTCGTCCCTGCTGATGTATTCGTCGTATTCCATAAGTTTGTCAATGGTTCCCGACGGTGTCAGCTCAATTATACGGTTTGCCACTGTCTGGATAAACTCGTGATCATGACTTGAAAACAAGACATTGCCCTTGAATAGCTTCAGATTGTTATTAAATGCCTGAATCGATTCCAAATCCAAATGGTTTGTCGGTGTATCCAGAATAAGACAGTTGGCATTCTTCAGCTGCATACGTGCTATCATACAACGCATTTTTTCTCCTCCGGAAAGTACATTTACCTTTTTTTGTACTTCTTCGCCACTAAATAGCATCCGTCCGAGAAATGCCTTGAAATATACATCGTTGCCTTCACCAAACTGGCTGAGCCAGTCTACCAGATTCTTTTCGCTTTGAAAAAAGGACGTATTATCCAATGGCAGGTATGCCGTAGTAATCGTGACACCCCAATTGTATGTTCCCCCCTGAGCCTCACGATTTCCGTTAATGATCTCAAACAATGCAGTCATGGCACGCGGATCATGGCTGAGGAACACGACCTTCTCTCCTTTCTCTATGTTAAATGATACATTGTCAAAGAGAACCGAACCGTCATCTGTCACAGCCTTAAGATTCTCTACCTCAAGTATCTGATTTCCCGGCTCACGCTCCATCTGAAAAATTATACCGGGATATTTGCGTGTGCTGGGACGAATATCGTCTACATTGAGCTTCTCAAGCATTTTCTTACGACTTGTCGTCTGCTTGCTCTTTGCAACATTTGCGCTGAACCGACGGATAAATTCCTCTAATTCCTTTTTCTTTTCCTCAGCCTTTGCCTTTTGGTTCTGTGCCTGACGTAATGCTAACTGTGAGGATTCATACCAAAAAGAGTAGTTTCCGGCAAACATGGTTACCTTGCCAAAATCTATATCTACGGTATGGGTGCAGACACTGTCCAGGAAATGACGGTCATGGCTTACCACCAAAACCGTACCTTCGATTTCACTCAAATATGATTCGAGCCATTGTACGGTATCGAGGTCAAGGTCGTTGGTCGGTTCGTCAAGCAACAAATTGTCCGGATTACCAAACAATGCCTTAGCCAGCATCACACGAACTTTTTCCTTACCGGAAAGTTCGCCCATCAACCGATAGTGCCTATCTTCCTTGATACCGAGACCAGAGAGCAGTGACGCAGCATCGCTTTCCGCCGTATATCCTCCCATCTCTGCAAATTTGTCCTCAAGTTCCGCAACACGGATACCGTCATCATCAGTAAAGTCGGACTTGCTATACAAAGCCTCACGTTCCTTCATTACATCCCACATGGTATCGTGTCCCATTAAAACGGTATTCAAAACCGTTTCCTGGTCGTATTGGAAATGATCCTGGGAAAGGACGCTGAGGCGTTCGCCAGAGCCAAGTTCCACCGTGCCTTTTGTGGGTTCTATCTCACCACAAATGGCCTTTAGCAAAGTTGATTTGCCAGCACCATTTGCACCGATAACACCATATATGTTACCGCTGGTGAACTTCATATTCACGTCCTTATATAAAACTCTCTTGCCAAACTGTATGGCTATATTACTTAAATTTATCATAACAAGAAATGACTACATCATGTTTTCTGAATAAAAGCTAAACGGAACTATGCATCCTACGCTACTTGTTACATGAATGCCATCACGGCTGTATAACAAGAGGCGTATAGGACGTTTTTGCCGATGCTCAACCTCAATCAGTGCCTGTCTGCAAATTCCGCATGGACCGGTAACGCCGGAAGTAAACTCGCCTTTTGACTTTGCCGCGATAGCAATAGCCTTGACAACTTCATCCTTACGATTGGCACCTGCCCAAAACAGAGCCGTACGTTCTGCACAGCATGCAACAGGATATGATGCGTTTTCCTGATTGCTGCCTATGATAATCTCACCGCTTTCCATACGTAATGCAGCACCAACCTGGAAATGGCTGTATGGAGAATAACTGGTTTCCGTTGCCTGTTTAGCAGCCTCTATCAGCTCAGCATCGGCCGAATCCAATTCCTCTTGCGTAAAAACTTTTACACAAGCACTTATCTCATATTCTTTCATAAGAACATAATTTATTCGCGTGCAAAGATATAAAAAAATGTGAATAATCTATCTTTCATTGAATTAAATTCATATCTTTGCCAGACATATATTTACAAGAAATTTTCCAGTCATGCAGATTCAACGTGTCATCATATCATCAGTAATTCTCTTATTTCCGATGCTTCATGTTTTCTCTCAGCAAGGAACAAACCGGAACTATTGGACATATATCGACCAATACAAGGAATTAGCCATGGAGCAGCAGCAGAAATACAAGATTCCTGCCAGTATTACCTTGGCGCAGGGATTGCTGGAAAGCGGTGCAGGCCGCAGCACCCTTGCCACTGAAGCCAATAACCATTTTGGAATTAAGGTATCCGGAGGATGGACCGGACCGTATGTAGTCAGGGACGACGATTATAAGGGTGAACATTTTCGCAAGTATAAGGATGTAAGAGACAGTTTTGAAGACCACTCCCTGTTCCTTCTAAAACCGCGCTACAGGGTTCTTTTTACATATGAGACAAACGACTACAGATCATGGGCCAGAGGTCTTAAGCAATGCGGGTATGCTACGAACCCTGCATACGCGGACGGCCTAATCCGAATAATTGAAAGCTATAGCCTATACCAGTTTGATACAATGATTCCAGGACAAAGAACCGAGGAGTCACAAATCCTAATGCGACATGCAGAAAAAAGAAATGAAGTAAATCCTGAGAAATTCTACAAGAGCCATATGGTATACGCTGCTAACCGCAACTATTTTATTATTGTCCAGCGAGGTGACAACCTGGCTACGATCAGTCGTGAGACCGGTGTCAGCATAAAGCGTCTTCTCAGATACAACGACCTTGGCAACGACTATACCTTAACCATTGGTGACGTACTATATCTTGAACAGAAGCACGATGAAGCTGATCCGCAACTGATCATAAACACCCACAGGGTAGAACAAGGACAAAGTATGCACGACATTTCCCAATTATACGGCATACGCCTGAAGTCGCTGTACAAACTTAACCGTCTAGATCCTTCCAGATATGTGCCGAGAATCGGCGATGTCCTGTCCATCAGATAAGAGACAGACAGACACAAAAATGCTCAATGGCTATTCTTGTCATAGTTAGCCCGTACCCTGGACAACGTCTCCGGTGTCATCTGGAGGAAAGACGCCACATGAATCATCGGCGCACGAAGTATAATCTCAGGTTTCTCTCTTAAAAGACGCTCATATCTTTCCTGTGCGTTTTCAAATCGTTGCGAATCTGCATGGTGCTGACTTGAGATCAGTGCATGTTCCGTAATCTTTCTATATAGAATGCCAAGTTCAGGACATACATCGATAGCAGCAAACAATTCCTTACGTGGCAGGGCATACAGATATGTCGTTTCGAGAGCTTCTATGGTTATCTGACTTGGCTTGTGTGTCAGAAGGGACTCGATACACCAGACTATCCGGCCTTCGAAGGAAAAATGTTCAGTGACATCCTTGCCGTTCTTAAAATAATACTGACGCACCATCCCGCGTTCGACATAATACATACATTTGCACTCCTCACCTTCGTGCAGAACAATATCTCCACGCACAAATCGCATGGGGATGAGCAGTTCTGACAATTTTTCAATACTTGCAGGTTCCAGTCGACAATAGTGTCTTGCAATCTCCCGTGCAGCATTCCGTGTATCCATAGTGACCACTGTATGTTATATATAATGCCTAATCAAGTTTCAATACAGCAAGGAACGCTTTCTGCGGCACCTGTACATTACCTATCTGTTTCATACGTTTCTTGCCTTTCTTTTGTTTTTCCAACAGTTTACGCTTACGACTAACGTCACCGCCATAACATTTAGCCAGGACGTCCTTGCGAACTTGCTTGACTGTCTCACGGGCAATTATCTTTGCACCGATAGCAGCCTGAATAGCTATGTCAAACTGTTGGCGTGGCAAAAGTTCCTTAAGTTTTTCACACATGCGTCGGCCGAATGCCTCGGCATTGTCAAAGTGCGTCAAAGTGGAAAGTGCATCTACCGGTTCTCCGTTCAGCAGAATGTCCATCTTGACTAATTTGCTGGGACGAAAGCCGGAAGGATGATAGTCAAATGAAGCATATCCCTTGGAAATAGATTTAAGCTTGTCGTAAAAATCTATGACAATCTCTCCCAAAGGCATTGCATATTGCAGCTCGACACGATTGCCGCTTATGTAGTCTTGCTTAAGAAGCTCGCCCCGTTTACCCAGACAAAGAGTCATAATATTACCGATGTATTCCGTACGTGTAATTACCGTCGCATGGATATATGGCTCTTCGATTCTTTCTATAAGCGTCTGGTCCGGCATGCCTGCAGGATTATGAACCTCCTTGACTTCTCCATGTTTGTCATATACCATGTAACTTACATTAGGAACGGTAGTTATGACATCCATGTTAAATTCCCTGTCAAGGCGTTCCTGTATGATTTCCATGTGTAACAGCCCCAGGAAGCCACAGCGGAATCCAAATCCCAATGCAACAGAACTTTCCGGCTGGAAGGTCAGTGAGGCGTCATTTAACTGAAGCTTTTCCAATGACGCGCGTAAATTTTCAAAATCCTCGGTTTCAATAGGGTAGACTCCGGCAAAGACCATTGGCTTGACTTCTTCAAA
>DFKL01000032.1 GCA_002373535.1 Prevotellaceae bacterium UBA3646
GACCACATCTTCGGACTCCCTGGGCTGATAGGCACCATGGGGTTGCTGGGGCGTACTGCTCAGCTGCACATACACGGTCCGAAGGACATAAAGCCTTTTCTGGACACGATACTGACGCACTACTGTGACGGCATGGACTATGAGGTGGTATTCCACCGGACTGACACGCGCGAACATAATTTAATATACAGCGACCGAAGTGTCGAGGTGTTCTCGCTGCCCCTTGAGCACCGTGTTCCATGCTGTGGCTTCCTGTTTCGCGAAAGGCAGTCCCTGCCGCATATACGCAGGGAGATGATTGAGGCTTACGACATTCCGCTTTCGCAGATAAACAACATCAAGGCAGGTGCCTCGTGGACGACGGAGGACGGCAGGACTCTGAGCCACGAGATGCTGACAAGACCTGCCGCTCCTGCACGCTCGTATGCATATTGCTCGGACACGGCATACCTGCCGAGGCTGGTTACGCTAATCAAGGGGGTCAACCTCCTGTACCACGAGGCTACGTACGGCTCTGGGCACGAGGACCGTGCAAGGGTCACCATGCATAGCACGGCAGCACAGGCTGCAGCCATTGCAAGAGAGGCTGGTGCAGGGAAACTGGTCATAGGCCATTTTTCTGCGCGGATAAAGGATGGCATACCTTTGCTGGACGAGGCCAAAGCGGTGTTCGGGAACACGGTATTGGCGGACGAGGGGCTTGAAATTGATATTTTTTGATAAAAATTCTTGCCTATATAAAATAAAATACATACTTTTGCGTTGTCAGAAGTGTGATTTGATGAAGAAGATATGGATTTTTGCCTTGGCTGCATGCCTGCTCGGAATCCCTTCGTATGCCATTGAGCAGACGGAGGATATCGAGTCGGAGGTTTCTGCCGTTACCATGGTTTTCCAGAACGGGCGTATCCATGTGACGAATGCAGAGGGTATGTACCTTCAGGTGTTCAACCTGACAGGTGTCCGTGTCGCCAACATACGTATTGACAGCGATGACAAGATTATTTCGCTGAACATCCCGCGTGGCTGCTATATAATGAAGGTAGGCAAGGTGGTAAGAAAGGTTACAATAAAGTAACCTGGCTGCAAGATGGGGTGTAGACCATGTGAACAGAGACGCTGCAAGGCGTCTTTTTTTCTTTGTGGAGATTAAACCTGCGGCGCGTGCATGCGTCATAAGAACAATGTATATCGAGGAGAAACTGATTCAGGAACTGCGCTGCCCTGCCACCCGCGAAAGGGCATTCTCATGTCTGGTGTCGGAATATCAGGAGCAGTTGTATTGGCAGATACGCCGTATGGTTACCTGGCATCAGGACGCGGACGACGTGCTGCAGAACGTTTTCCTGAAGGCATGGCAGGGACTGGACAGTTTCCGGGCCGACTCGAAGTTGTCCACTTGGCTGTACCGGATTGCGTATAACGAGACGCTGAACTACCTGCAACGCAATCCGCACAACGCCATAAGCCTGTCCCGTGGCAATACGGATGCAGACGGCCAGATGAGGCTGGACCTGGAAAGCGACGCGTACTTTGACGGGGAGCGGGCCGAGATAATGTTGCAGGAGGCTGTAGGGCAACTGCCTGCAAAACAGCGTCAGGTATTCAACATGAAATACTTTCAGGAAATGAAGTACGAGGAGATAAGTGAGATCCTGGGTACGAGCGTAGGTGCGCTGAAGGCCTCGTACCACCATGCCGTGCAAAAGGTCACTGCTTTTTTTGAGAACAACGATTAAACCTTTGGTACGAGAGCGCGTCTTATATACAAAACGAATGATGATGACCGAGGAACAGGAACTGAGAGACATCGCGCCTGCAGGGAATCCATTCAGGGTTCCGGAGGGTTACTTTGACAACCTTGCCATGCGCACGATGGACAACATAGGCAAGTACGAGGCACGCCGTCACCGCAGGACATGGCTGCGACGGAGCATTGCCGCTGCCGTAGCGGGAATCGTTGCCACAGCAGGATTCCTGGCCATAGACAACAACGCTTACGACATGCCTGTGGCTGACAACGAGGGTATAGTGAGCAACGAGGAGCTGGAGTATGCCATGATTGCGAACAGCGACATAGAATACTACCTGACCGAGGCCGACGAATAGCGTAACGACATAGACATAATTATTATATACTGGTTATGAGAAACATACTGACTGCCATCGTCATTAGTCTCCTGACGCTGCCGGCAATGGCGCAGCATAACGGCAGACACCAGGGAGAGAATCGCCGCTTCAACCCTGAAGAGTTCAAGAACCGCATGGAGCAGTTTATAATGCGCAAGGCTGACCTTACTCCGGAAGAAGCCAAGGTATTCGTGCCTGTCTACAGCGAGTTCAAGGACAAGCAGCGCGATATCCAGCGAAGGATAATGAAGCTGAAGCAGATTCCTGCCGACAACACTTCCGTGGATTTTGAGAAGACCGTGATGGAGATTGCCAGGCTGGACAACGAGGCTGCCGCGCTGGAGACCACGTATTACAAGCGGTTGTGCAAGAAGGTGCCTGCACACAAGGTGTACCGTGTGATAATTGCAGTAGACAACTTCCATCGCCAGATGCTGCGTGACTTCAACAGGAAGGGACACCGCAAGGAGGGTCGCGGCCCGAAAGCGGAACCGACTGGCGAGAAGTAGGATATATACTACCTGTCGGCTACAGGGGGCATGAGACCGGCAAAGGGGAGTCTTGGTATATTCAGGATTCCCCTTGCTTTGCCTCGTCCCACAGCCGGTCCATCTCGGCGAGTGTCATATCCTTCAGCTCGCGTCCCATCTCACGGGCACGTGCCTCGACGTAGCCAAAGCGCCTGATGAACTTGCGGTTGGTGTGCTCGAGGGCATTGTCGGGATTGATGTGGTATAGTCGCGATGCGTTGATGAGCGAGAAGAGGAAGTCTCCGAACTCACGGGTAGAGCGTTCCTTGTCCCCCTTTTCCAGTTCGGCCTTGAGTTCGTCCACCTCCTCGTGTACCTTGTCCCACACGTCCTGGCGGTTTTCCCAGTCAAAGCCGACGTTACGGGCCTTGTCCTGTATGCGGTATGCCTTGATAAGCGACGGCAGGGCATCGGGCACGCCACCGAGCACGGTCTTGTTACCGTCCTTCTCCTTCTGCTTGATTTTCTCCCAGTTGAGTGACACGTCGGCAGCGCTCCTTACCGCTACGAGGCCGTCTGTGTCTCCAGCATCGGCATGCTGAAGTGCCGTTTGGTCGCCATATACATGCGGATGGCGGAATATCAGCTTGTCACACAACTTGTTGCAGACGTCCGCTATGTCGAAGTCGCCCTTCTCGCTGCCTATCCTGGCATAGAAGACGACATGCAGCAGCACGTCTCCCAGTTCCTTGCATATCTCACGGCTGTCGTCCCTTATCAGCGCATCGCACAGCTCGAAACATTCCTCGATGGTGTTAGGGCGCAGCGACTCGTTGGTCTGCTTTGCATCCCAGGGGCACTTTTCGCGAAGGTCGTCCATCACATCCAACAGACGGCCAAAAGCCTTCAACTTTTCTTCTCTTGTACTCATATCATTACAAAGTTAGGAAATAATAATCTAATATGGCCTACTAAACAGGCCGTTTTGAGATAATTCTGCAGTTTTTTTTGTAATTTTGCGCCCAAATGGTGTGGTAGGTCACACTATAAGGACATAAAACAAACAAATTATATATACTCCCATGGAATTGGCAACAAAGTACAACCCTTCTGAAGTAGAGGATAAATGGTATCAGTACTGGCTGGACAACAAGTTCTTTGCCAGCAAGCCTGACAGCCGCGAACCATATACGATAGTCATCCCGCCGCCAAACGTGACCGGTGTGCTGCACATGGGGCACATGCTGAACAA
>DFKL01000104.1 GCA_002373535.1 Prevotellaceae bacterium UBA3646
AGGGAACCAACTTCGTGAACCTGCGCTCGGCAGGCGACCCCGTAGAGTTGGCACGCACATATTGCCAGGCCGGAGCCGACGAGCTGTGCTTTCTGGACATTACCGCCAGCTACGAGGGACGCAAGACGTTTACCGACCTTGTCGGACGCGTGGCGCGCGTTATCGACATCCCGTTTACCGTAGGCGGAGGCATCAACGAAATCACAGATGTAGAGAGACTCCTGTGTGCCGGTGCGGACAAAGTAAGCGTCAATTCAGCAGCCATTCACAGGCCCGGACTCATTGACGAGATTGCAGCCAGGTTCGGTTCACAAGTCCTGGTATGCGCCATAGACGCCAGGTTGGACGAAGACGGATGGCACTGCTATACCAAGGGAGGCCGCGAGCGTCAGGAACTGCCACTCATGCAATGGGCACACGAAGCCCAGGAGCGTGGAGCAGGCGAAATCCTTTTCACCAGCATGGATCACGACGGCGTCAGACAAGGCTTTGCCAACGACACCCTGGCCCGGATGTCGTCAGCACTCTCCATACCCGTCATTGCCAGTGGCGGAGCAGGCAGCATGGAACACTTCCGCGATGTCTTTACCGTTGGGCACGCCGACGCAGCACTGGCAGCCAGCGTATTCCACTTTGGCCAGATCCCCATACCCCGTCTCAAGGAGTACCTTCGCAGCAACGGTATTGTAGTCAGATAAGAAATTGAACATAAAGATATGAAAATTAATTTTGAAAAGGGACAAGGCCTCGTTCCGGCCGTTATCCAGGATTATGTGACACGACACGTTCTGATGCTGGGATACATGAACGAGGAAGCCTATAGGAAAACCGTAGAAACCGGTAAGGTGACATTCTGGAGCCGCTCGCGCAATACATTGTGGACCAAAGGCGAGACAAGTGGCAATTTCCTCAACGTCATAGAGATCAGGAACGACTGTGACGGAGATACCCTGCTGGTCAAGGTCAGACCTGACGGTCCTACATGCCACACCGGTGCAGATACATGCTGGGGAGAGAAGAACGAACAGAATCCCTTGCTGTTCCTGGCCGAGCTGCAGGACTTTATCGAGAAGCGTCACGAAGAGATGCCCGAAGGCTCATACACGACCAGCCTGTTCAAGGACGGCCTCAACCGCATGGCACAGAAAGTCGGCGAGGAAGCCCTGGAACTGGTCATCGAAGCCTGTAACGGAACAGACGAACGTCTCATATACGAAGGCAGCGACATGCTATACCACCTTATAGTATTGCTTACGAGCAAGGGACTGCGTATCGAGGATATGGTGGCAGAACTGCGCGAGCGACACAAACCGGGATGGCATAAACACTGATTCCCATGACACATGTTTATTATTAGAACTTGGAAACACTATGACAGTAGATTATAGAGACGTAAGATTATGCCATTACGGCCGTACCGTACTCCAGGGAGTTAACCTCTCTGTAAGCCAAGGCGAGATGATATACCTGACAGGTTTGGTCGGCAGCGGTAAGAGCACCTTGTTGGGCAGCATGTACGGCGAAGGAGAATTTGCCGAAGGCCATGCCGTCGTCATGGGCGAGAACCTCGCTTTAGGCAAGCGAAGCCGGTTACCGGCCCTTCGGCGTAAGATAGGCATCGTACATCAGGAGTTGCGCCTGCTGCCGGACCGCACTATCCACGACAACCTGGATTTTGTACTACGAGCCACAGACTGGAAGAAAAAGGACGAGAGAGAAGCACGCATTGCCGGACTGTTGGAATGGGTCGGTCTGGAGTCAGTCGGCAGGAAGTATCCGCACGAACTGTCAGGCGGACAGAAACAATGTATCTGTATTGCACGCGCCGTGCTGAACCGTCCGGCCCTTATTCTGGCCGACGAGCCTACGGGACAGTTGGACAGCGAGAACGGCGAAAGAGTGATGGCCCTGTTAGACGAAGTCAGGCGTCAGGAGCATGCCGCAGTCATTGTCTCCACCCACAACCAGCAATGGCCGGATTTCTTCCCTGGCACAGTATATATCTGCGAGAACGAAACACTGAGAAAGAAAGAATAGCCATCATAACGGCAAACAAAAAAAATAACACCAGTATATAGTATGCAAGTTTTGAAATTTGGAGGAACGAGCGTTGGCTCACCTCAGCGGATGAAGGATGTTTCCGCACTGATTACAGCCGACGGCAAACGCAAGGTCGTTGTACTGTCCGCCATGAGTGGCACAACCAACTCGCTGGTTGAAATCTCAGACTACCTCTATAAGAAGAACCCGGAGGGAGCCAATGCCATTATCAACGCCATGGAAGTCAAGTACATGAACCACGTGGACGAATTGTTCGAGACAGACCTGTGGCGAGAGAAGACCAGGACGTTTCTCAAGGAACAGTTCCTCTACCTGCGCAACTTCACCAAGGCACACTTTACCTCGTTCGAGGAGAAGGTCATTCTTGCAGAAGGCGAGATTATGTCCACCAACATGGTAACCAACTATCTCCTGGAACGCGGCGTAAAGGCAGTCCTGCTGCCCGCGCTGGATATGATCAGGACGGACAAGAACATGGAGCCGGATTTCCATTACATTACCGAACGCTGTACCAAGGCATTGGAGGACAACCCCGACTACATGATATATATCACCCAAGGCTTCATCTGCCGCAATGCATACG
>DFKL01000098.1 GCA_002373535.1 Prevotellaceae bacterium UBA3646
TTCGAGCCCGATATTCTCCACAAACGCAGGAAAGCAGTCCGTACGGGCTGCTTTCCTTGTATTATTGTTTCTCGTTGTCTTGTGTCGTACCGGCTGCTTACCTTGCAGAGCGGGCTGTCATCTCGCGAATCCTGCCGTTGAAACCCTCTGCGTCTGTCAGGTCTTCTATGTCCAAGTGCATACGGTATCTCCAGTAATGGTGCGGATCGGCAGGAATGTTTATCCGCTCGGCAGCAGGATCCTTGGCACGCAGTTCCTCGTCCATGGATAGCCAGTCCTGTAGTGATATCAGGCATAGCATGCTTGGCGAGAACAGGTGGCGCGCTATGACTTCCCCACACAGCCATCCTGGCATTTCTTTCGGTGCGCGTCCGTCTATCTGCAATACATGGTTGTAGTATTCCTGGCTGCGTTCGGCATCCTCCTCCCACCACTGGCGCATGGTCGGCATGTCGTGGGTAAAGATTGTCGCCACGCTTCGGTATGGATTGTTCTCAAGGCGTGCAAACCGTATGCCGTATTCCTTGGGCATTGCCTGTATTTCAAGCGACAGGATTCCCAAGGCCTGCATCACGGGTCCTACGCACGACGGAACCATGCCGAGATCCTCTGCGCAGCATAGCATGTCGGTAGCCTCGACCAGTGCCGGCAGCCGTTTCATGGCCTCTGCGGCCCAGAAGTCGTTGTGGCGGTGGAAGTAGAAGTCCTCGTATATGCGGTCAAAGGCCTTGCGGTCATTGTCCGTCAGCAGCCTGTATGCAAATGTGCGGTTGGCACAGATGCGAGGCACATAGCGATTGGTGCCGTCTGGCTGCGGCATGGTTATAAACAGGCGGTCCTCGTCCTTGTGGTGCAGGATTTCCTGTATTTCATTCTCGTCGTTGCCCAACAGCTGTCTCAGCACGTTCTCGCTTACGTTCGGCTTGGTATACAGGTCAGGGCGCCATGGCAGCCCCATGCGCTCAATCTCTCCTATGGTAAGCGGCATCTGGGGCGAGAAATGTCCCATCAGGCCGCTTTTCTCACTTGTCGGTATCTCCCATATACGGAAGAAACCCAGTACATGGTCTATGCGGTAGGCGTCAAAGTACCTGGCCATCCTGCGTAGCCTGTTTATCCACCAGCAGTATCCGTCCTGGGCCATCCTGTCCCAGTTGTAGGTCGGGAACCCCCAGTTCTGTCCGTCGGCGCTGAAGTCGTCTGGCGGTGCGCCTGCCGAGCCGTCCATGTTGAAATACTGCGGCTCCTTCCATGCCTCCACGCTTGTACGCGAGATGCCTATGGGGATGTCGCCCTTCAGTATCACCCCGTTCTGGCGTGCATATCGAGTAGTGGCCGACAGTTGCATGTCCAGCAGGTACTGCACATAGCAGTAGAAGCTGACTTCCTTCCTGTTGTTGGCGGCATAGTCGTGTACATCCTTGCTCCTGTATGTCGACAAGGCATGCCATCGGTCAAAGTCACTTGTCTTCTCCGCGTCGCGACGATGGCAGAACACGGCATAGTCGGTTATCCAGTCCGCATTGTCGTCCATGAACGTGCCGAAGCGCAGGCTTTCCGTTACTGCGTCACCTTCCTGGGCATACAGGCGGTGCAGGTATTTCATCTTCAGCCTGTACGTAGCCTCATAGTCCATCTGCTGCAGGGCGTTGATGCGCTTGCGCTCGGCCTGGTACTCATGCATGAATCCGTCGTCGGTAATCTCCGGCAGCTGGCTCAGGTCCAGGTATATGGGATGCAGGGCATATATGCTTATGGCATTGTACGGGTAGCAGTCAGTCCATGTGGCAGTCTGCGTGGTGTCGTATATAGGCAGGACCTGTATTACGCTCATGCCGGTCTTCACGGCCCAGTCAACCATGAGTCTCAGGTCGCCGAAGTCACCGCATCCCTGGCTGTGCCTGCTACGCATCGAGAATACCGGAACGACCACTCCTGCGGCCTTCCAGTGGTCCTCCTTCAGTCTCAGCTCCTCGTCCCAGATAACCTGCACGCTGCCTGGGACGGCATCGGGTGACATGCGGTTCTCTCCTTCCTCCCATTCCAGGAACTCGCCTGTCTTCTCGTCCATTACCACATACTTGTACTGAAAGGGGAAGTGCAGTCCTGCGGCACTCAGCGTCAGGCACCATTCGTGTATTCCGCCGCGTTGCATTACCAAGGCTCTTTCAGGCGTCCATTGTCCCAGCTGAGGCAACGAGCCGATCAGGGCAAGACACTGCCCCTGCCTGAGCTGCGGAGCCTGTACGCGGAACAGCAGCGTGTGGTCAAAATATGTGAAGTCCGGCTGCGCGGTCATGTCCATGTGTACGCAGTGGCAGTATGCCGAACTGTACAGATGGCTCTGCCTTGGAATGTCCTTCCAGAAGTCTTTCAGGATCAACGTACGGCGAATGTCATACGGGAAAGTACGCCGTACGCCGTTCCATTCGCGGCGTATCACGGAGTCACCGGTGCATACCATGTAGCGGTAGGAGAAAGTCCTGGCATCGCGATCCGTTATCGTAGCCTCGCCGTTCCAGTGCCATCCGTCCTGGGTGTACAGTTTGTGCCGCCAGGTCTTCCGGACTCCGTTGTTGCGCGTAATGGTAATTTCTACACAGAGGTCTTGCCCCCACGCCGTCCGATAGTCAAGAGTGAATAGGAGCTTCATATTCATTCGGGCGCTGTGAGCGCCTGTTTTATTAAGGTGAAATGATTTCCTGCCGTGGAGCCACCTGCGGGACTCGAACCCGCGACCCACGCATTACGAATGCGTT
>DFKL01000124.1:0-2472 GCA_002373535.1 Prevotellaceae bacterium UBA3646
CAGCCATCTTTCCGCTTCCGGGACCTGGAGCCGTAACGATAACCAACGGACGCTCCGTTACGACATAGTCATCCTTGCCGAAACCTTCGTCGCTGTCTATCAAGGCTACGTTGTTGGGGTATCCCTCGATGGTATAGTGGTAGTAGGTCTTGATGTTCATTGCCTCGAGACGGCGACGGTAGTCATCGGCCGAACACTGTCCGTTGTAGTGTGTGATGACCACGCTGCCTACCATGAAACCGCGGTTTTGGAACTCCTGGCGCAGGCGCAGCACATCCTCGTTATATGTAATGCCAAGGTCTTGCCGTATCTTGTTCTTCTCTATGTCCACGGCACTGATTACTATCACTATTTCGGCCTGGGCGCTCAGTTGTGACAACATCTTCAGCTTGGAATCAGGCAGGAAGCCTGGAAGGACGCGGCTGGCATGATTGTCGTCAAACAGCTTGCCGCCGAGTTCCAGGTACAGCTTGCCCTTGAACTCGGCTATGCGTTGCTTGATATGCTCGCTTTGGATGCGAATGTACTTGTCGTTGTCAAATCCGTATTTCATATATTTGAATTTATACCTTTTACAGACTAAGGATTAACACCAATTGCACGGCTCACTGTTTTCGCAGCATTTATGTCCATGTTGCACCTTATGCGGTAGACTCCTATGTTCTCTACCAGGTATGCCATCATGCGATATGTGTTGATGTCGGCCGTGATGTCCTTGGGTCGGAATGTCTGGGACAGTATGGCGGCATAGGCTTCTGCTGCCTCGAGCCTGCATACTTCGTTGGTATCTCCGCGCTCCAGTATGCATATGGCCTTTAGCGGGGCAGACGTGTTGGTGCCGATGCCATGCTTGCCATTCCACGGTGTGCCGTATATTGTGATGTCTGGATTCTCCGCGCTAAGTCCTGGCAAGACCTTGACCAAAGGCTTGTCGTCGTTGATCATGACGGCTCTGTGTCCGTACAGTTCCCTCCACAGTCTCGTGTGGGTGCTTTTGCCCGTACCGCTGGCGGCAGTAATCATGTAGGCATTTCCGTCAACGGCAATCGCACTGCCATGCATCAGCATGGTATTGTGCCGTAAGGCCATTTCTGTCGATATCTTTCGGTACACACAAAGGCTTTCGATATATCCGTCGTCAAAACGACATGGGGGTAGCCCTTCGGCGAGGCGTTCCTTCTCCGATTCTGCACGCTCGCGTTCAATGTCTTCCTGCGTAGTGTGTATGGTCAGCTCCTCCTGTCTTGCTGCGGGAGCCTTGTAGTCTCGGCACATTTCATGTACATAGGCATATACGCTGTCTATACGTGTGGTTGTTCCGGCCAGAATATATGTGCCTGTCATTCCTCTATTTTGTTTTACGATTGCAAAGTTACGAAAAATCGAGGGCAGAACAAAGCAAACCTCTTTGCTTTTTATGCCGAGATGCAGTAACTTATCCAAAGTTACGACTTTGTCGGCTATGTTTACAAAAAATTGTCTTACATACTGAGCTTTTGATAAAAATCACTATATTTGCACAAGGCAGTATGCCAAATGGCGTTGAGACGGCCTTGCAACGGCCTTGTTCATTCTTCGACACTTCACGCCGTTTTTGGCTGTTATGCATATGTCGAGTGGCAGTTTATGAGTAAAGGCAGACGACACAGGAGTTCACGTGACAATATCATAGTACGGATATTGAAGGGGATATTGCAGGTCTTCAGTTGGATGTGGCACGATATCAAGCCCTCCAGGTCAGGCGGCAGGCATCGTCATCGTCGCAGTTTTTGGCGAAGGGTTTGGGATGGCATATCTCAGCCTTTCCGATGGATGATAAATGACCTGAAGCGCGACCCGGACAGTCTTTCCGTAGGTGAATGGGTAAAGGAGGTTGGCCTCGGTACTGTTGCATCCATACGCCATGACATCAGGTTCAGGCTAAATCGTGAAACCATGGCACAGGCTCTCTATCTTGCATTGGTAGTATTGATTGCAATCAGGATAATGGCTGTGTGGAAGACCATTGAATACTCTGGTGCGGATCCATTTTACACACTGCGTCACATCGTGTTTACGATTGTGTGGAGTATGTTGTTGTACTTCTTCTACAATCTGTTCCTGCTCAAGAAATCTATAACCCCTCTAATACGTAATCTGAAGGAAATGGAACGTGCATCGTTAATGGCATTCATCGCCTGTGTCGTCAAGTTTGTGACATCTGCGTCATATATTGTTACACAGCGACTGGCTACGCTGGCAATCAACTGGGCTACAGCCTATTATATAGGAGAGTTGCTGATATGGGGACTCCTTGCGGTTTTCCTGTTTTTCTTCTGGCGTAACCGTCGTAATATGCGTATTGCCTCGCAAGACAGGAATCATCGCTTCGAGGCATAGGTGCCGTAATAGGGTAGTTCGTTATGATGTACAAAAAAAAGCCTGAGGCAAAAGCTTCAGGCTGTTCCGTAGCGGGAGTGGGGCACGATCCCA
>DFKL01000124.1:2538-6266 GCA_002373535.1 Prevotellaceae bacterium UBA3646
CGGATTATGAATCCGACGCTCTAACCAGCTGAGCTATCCCGCCAAAAACCGAGTGCAAAGGTAAGAAAAGTTTTGGTACTGGCAAATGTTTTGGTCAGAATTTTGCTGTAAAATACCAAACTTTGTGCAAAAAAACATGTCAACGCAGACTTCTTTGTATCTTTAGTGTATCTTTGCGCGGCATTAGGCGCGCACATGAGAATAGTTAAGAAGCTGGATCTGTATATCCTCAGGAATTTTCTGCTGTTGTTTGCGGGAACATTCTTTATCTGCCTTTTTATCTTTATGATGCAGTTCCTGTGGAAATCCATAAATGCCCTCGTGGGCAAGGGGTTGTCATGGGATGTCTTGGCTCAGTTCTTCTTCTATGCCAGTCTCACTCTTGTGCCCATGTCCATGCCGCTGGCTGTGTTGCTGGCATCGCTTATCAGTTTTGGCAATATGGGGGAGAAGCTCGAGCTGCTCAGCATGAGGGCGGCTGGCATCCCGTTGGTACGCATCCTTTGTCCTGTAGCGGCGCTGTCTTTTGTTATATGTGGCGTCAGTTTCTATTTCCAGAACAAGGTCCAGCCACAGGCCACGCGCCAGTTGGCTACGATGTTGTGGAGCATGAGGCAGATGTCTCCCGAGCTGGAGATACCGGAGGGAATATTCTATAGCGGAATTCCCGGCTATAACATATACGTCGAGCACAAGGACACGGAGACAGGCCTGCTGTACGGCATGATGATATACACGACGCAGGGAGGCTACGACCACATGGACATCGTGTTGGCAGATTCTGCCAGGCTGCAAGGCACCCGGGACAAGCAGCATCTCAAGCTTACGCTGTACGAAGGTGAGCGTTTCCGCAACATGGATGCCCAGACAGGCAATATGCTCAGGGCCAGCATCCCCTATATGAGGGAGACGTTCCACAGGGAGACTGACCTGATCAGGTTCGATGCCAACTTCAACATGATGGATGCCAACCTCTTCAACGGAGATGCACAGACCAAGGAACTGGGCAGGATAATATCGGGAATCGACAGTATACGTCAGGTCAGCGACTCTCTGGCGCAGACATATAGCCGGCTGATGCAGGCCCAGTACCTGCACGGGAGCATTGCCGGAAGACGTGATTCGGCAGCGCTGGTTGTAAAGGCAGCTCGTCAGGAACCGTTCGACACGTTGTATATGCACCTCAGCCCTGATATACGCAAGTCTGTGCTGCGATCTGCCGTAGGTATGGCACAGTCAGCCCAGGCAGAGTGCGAATTCCGTGCCATGAGCACCGAGAGCACAAACCTGTCCCTGCGACGTCACCGCATGGAAGCGAGGAAGAAATTCACACTTTCCCTGGCCTGTATGGTATTCTTCTTTATCGGGGCGCCGCTCGGAGCAATTATCCGCAAGGGTGGATTAGGCGTGCCTGTAGTGACAAGCGTCATAATATTCATATTCTACCACATCGTCAATGTAGGAGGTGAGAAGATGGCCAAGACGGGCGAGTGGTCCGTGTGGTTCGGAGTATGGCTGAGTACCATGGTGCTTGCCCCCATTGGACTTTTCCTTGTAAACAAGGCCAACAAGGACAGCGTCGTGTTCAATGTCGAGGGCTACCGCAAATTCATCATGAACGTTCTGGGGCTACGGACGCATCGCCGTCTTTCACGCAAGGAAGTAGTTATCCACGAACCGGATTATATACGCCTGCAATCCGGGTTGGCCGCCATGGAGCAGGATTGCCGCGGATACATCAGCGATGCACGGCTGTGGCATATGCCGTCGTATTGGCACACGTTCTTCCTCTATCGTAGCGATACGGAGGTAATCCGGATTAATCAGCGGTTGGAGCAGATGGTTGAGGAAATGCACAATATTCAGGACAACGTCGTGATAGCGGCGCTCAACGAGTTGCCTGTCCTTATTCCTGATGCCCATACACGTCCGTTCAGGAATGCCCGCCTCAATATGGCATGTGGAATATTCTTTCCTCTCGGAATCTTGCTGTGGATACGTATATGGCGTTTCAGACTGCGTCTTTTGCGTGATATGAACAAGATATGCCGTCTGTGCCCGATGCTGCGCGAGCGTCTGGAACTGCACAGCCTGGCCGACGAATTGTCATCAGGAGTCACACAACCGTCAATATAGAAAAATAACATATAGATGAACGAAGAGATCAAACTAAGCACTATTGAGGAAGCCCTTGAGGATTTCCGTGAGGGCAAGTTCGTAATAGTCGTGGACGACGAGGATCGTGAGAACGAAGGAGACTTTATCACGGCCGCCGAGCTGATAACCGAGGAGAAGGTGAACTTCATGTTGAAGAACGGCCGCGGCGTGCTGTGTGCACCAATCACCAGGAGCCGTGCCTCCGAACTCGAGCTCGAGCATCAGGTAGAGACTAACACCAGCATGTTGGGAACACCATTTACTGTGACGGTGGATTTGCTCGAGGGATGCACCACGGGAGTCAGTGCACACGACCGTGCCGCAACAATCCGTGCCCTGGCAGATGTCGGGCGCAAGCCGGCCGATTTCGGTCGTCCGGGACATATCAATCCGCTATATGCCCAGGACAGGGGAGTGCTGCGTCGTGCCGGACATACTGAGGCCGCAGTCGACCTTGCAAGGCTCAGTGGCCTGCAGCCTGCCGCTGCTCTCATCGAAATCCTCAACGAGGACGGAACCATGGCACGTATGCCCCAGCTCAAGGAAGTGGCACGCAGGCACGGACTTAAGATTATCACTATCAGGGACCTCATAGCATACCGCCTCAGGCAAGAGTCTCTCGTGGAACGCGGAGTCGAGGCTGACCTGCCCACCGAATATGGACATTTCCACATAATCCCCTTCCGTCAGAAGAGCAATGGCATGGAACATATCGCACTCATCAAGGGCGAATGGAAGGCCGACGCCCCGGTACTCGTACGCATGCATTCAAGTTGTATGACCGGCGACATCTTTGGCTCGCGCCGATGTGACTGCGGCGAGCAGCTGCATAGGGCCATGAAGATGATAGACGATGCCGGCAGTGGAATCATCGTATACCTTCAGCAGGAAGGCCGTGGTATAGGGCTGATGAACAAGATTGCTGCATACAAGCTGCAGGAGCAGGGCGAAGATACCGTGGATGCCAACATCCACCTCGGTTTCCTGCCGGATGAGCGTGAGTATGGAGTCGGGGCACAGATCCTGCGCGAACTGGGTGTCGGCAAGATACGTCTTATTACCAACAATCCCGTCAAGCGCGTCGGCCTTGAGAGCTATGGCCTCGAGATTGTCGAGAATGTCCCGGTAGTCATAGAACCCAACAAGTATAACAAGCGCTATCTGGATACCAAGAAGCTGCGCATGGGGCACAAGTTGTAAATACACAATCAAAACACAAAGAATATGTCACAGACACTATCAGGCAGAATGAACCGTCTGCAGCCAAGTGCGACACTGGCCATGAGCCAGAAGAGTTCGGAACTCAAGGCCCGGGGAATCGACATCATCAACATGAGCGTAGGAGAGCCGGACTTCAATACTCCCGAGCATATCAAGGAAGCAGCAATACAGGCAGTCAGGGATAACTGGAGTCGCTACAGCCCGGTGCCGGGATATCCCGAATTGCGGCAAGCCATCGTTGACAAGCTCAGGAACGAGAATCAGGTAGAGTACACACCGGCACAGATCCTGTGCAGCAACGGTGCCAAGCAAAGTGTATGCAATGCGATAATGGCACTCGTAGGCGACGG